>CADDZN010000145.1 GCA_902812375.1 bacterium
TCCCTCGCGCGCTCTATCGACGTCGCGCGCGCCGACAGCACGCTCGTCATCGTCTCGCTCGGGTATCCGAAAAAGGGCGCTGAAGAAATCAGGCAGTCACGGGAAGCATATACCGTAGCGCGGCTCCAGGATGTCGACAGGATCGCAAGACGCCTCAAGCCCGATTATCTGATTCCGGCCGTGGACCCAACCCAGGAAGGAACGCGGATCCTGGGAGACCAGACGCCACAATACTGGATGGACTACTTCACCCGTGCGGCGCGGGTGGCGCACTACGTCTATCCGCGTATCAAAGTCGCGATTCCGATGAGCACCTATGGAACACGCGACAGTACTCTCTACGCATGGGCCGCGCGACGCGGCGGGTCACCTATCGATGTGGTTGGTTTCTCGCTGATGCCGGGCTTTGACGGCGCGCGCTCTCTGGACACGCATATCAGGGTCGCGCAACGGTGGCTCAGAATGTACCCGAATCCCAAGGAGCATTGGGTTCTCGCGGCGGGCGGCTATCCACTGCTGCACGGCGAGCAGAACCAGGAGAGGGCGATCTGGGAAGTGCTTGCGTGGGCAACGACGCAGACACCGATAAAAGGATTGGTTGTCTACGAGGGAGGCGATTACAAGAGCGTCCTGGGCTTGCGCGCGCCCAGCGGACGTCTGCGGCCAGCAACGGCAGCGATTCTGCGGGCGGAAAAAGGACTCGCCGCGAGCGCTCAGTAGCGCTACACCATTCTCCCGACGCCGCGCACAATTCCTTCTACGCGACGGTCCGGGTCGAAACACGCTCGCGCCAGATCCCGCATCTCAGCGGCCGTAACGGATCGAACGCGCGTCTCGTACTCCGTAATCTCCTTCAATCCATCGCCGAACATCCAGGCGTCGAGCATTTCTGCAAGCAGAGTGGCGCCCAGCTCCTGAGATATCGCATGGGAGCCGACGGTGTATTCCTTGGCGCGAGACAACTCGTCGTCGCTTACCGTGCCGTCGCGCAGCTTCGCGAATTCCGCGAGCAAACCCGCTCTCGCGATATCCTCCTTCTCCGGTGACGTCGCTATGTAGGAAATGAAAATTCCACCCAATCGCTTTTCGCTCGCTCCAGCGTGAACAGTGTACGCCAGCGATTGTCGGTCACGCAGCTCATCGAAGAATCGACCACCAAGGCCGCTGGCGACTGTTCCTATCAGCGATGCGGCGAAGCGTGAGGTATTCTTGCGGTCGGGAGCCGGGAACGCCAGCACCATCGCCGTCTGCGCCTTGTCGCGCGATTCCGCGGCAACCTCCACCCGGTCAGGCCATTTCGGTTTCGGGGTGTCGCCGAGCGGCCTGAGCTCCAACCGGCTGAACTCGCGTGCTACTTCATCCGCAATGCTCTGTGTATCGGAGTCCGCGACAACGCCGATAACGATTTCCGAGCCTAGCACCCGCGTGCGATGCCAGTCCGCAACATGCTCGGCCGAGATGGCCTTGAGTGAATCTTCGGTGCCCATCACTGGCGATCCATACGGGTGGTGAGCAAACGCGAGCGAGTTGGCGAGGCGCATCGGATAGCGAAACATGTCGTCACGGAGCATCGCGACATTCGAGAGCGCAACTGCGCGTTCGGTCTCGAGCGCCTCCGGTGGAAAGGTCGGATTCTGGATAACGTCGCCGAGGAGAGCGAGTGCCTCGCTGAGGCGAGCACTGGGAACCGAGAACGACCAGCCGAAGCTGTCACTCCCGGCGCTCGGCGAAATCGATCCGCCGAGCATCTCAGCCTCCTCCGCGATTTGCGAAGCGGTACGATTGGCCGTTCCCTTGAGCATCGTACGCGCGGTGAGCAGCGTGAGGCCCGCGAGATCTGCCGGCTCCTCGACCGCACCGCCCGTGATGTAGACGCCGATGTTCGCGATTGGTGTTCCGGCTTTGCGCCTGACGAGAATGGGGACTCCGGCGGGAGTGCGAAAAATCGAGACACCCGCTTCCTCTCTCTCGAGCGTTGCCGTGGTGCTGCGTGTCGCGGAAACAACCCCTGCAACCGGCACTGCCTGCAGTGATTCATGTTTACCGGCGGAGAGAATACGCTGCATATCGGCCGCCTCACGCGCCACCACGGGCGCGCTCTCGGGACGATACACGAGTGCGGCCGTTCTTTCGGGAGCGAGATATTTTTTCGCGACGCGCTTTACGTCACTGGTGGTGGCTGACATGTAGCGCCGAAAATATTCGTCGCCGAGCCGCCAGTCGCCGAGCGCTTGCCACTCGCTGAGATAGTTGGCGCGGCCCTCGGCCGTCTCGAGGCGTCTCACCCAGCGCGCCTCGAAGATCCGATGAACGCGGGTGAGCTCCTGCGCATCGATGTCTCTTTCTCGCAGATCCTGAAGCTGCGCCCAGATTGCGGAAGCGGCATCAGCCGTCTTTGGCGGCTCGGTCTCGGCGTGAACCACGAAGACGCCTAGCTCGGTGGGCGTGTAATCATACGCACTGACTGACGACGCGAGTTTCTTCTCGCGCACGGCGCGATACAGCCGTGATGCGCGTCCGGTGGCGAGAACGGATGCAGTGACGTCGAGTACTGGTGTGTCGGGATCGAGTGTCCCAGGAGTTCTCCACCCGAGCACGAGCTGACTCTGGGCGATGTCACCGGAGAGCTCGCGGTAGCGAAAGCCGGTGTGCTCGGGCTCGGGCGGTCCAGGCTGCGGCACAGGCTTCTCAGACGTGAGACTTCCGTAGAGATCCGCTACTCGACGAAGCGCGGCGTCCGGATCGACGTCGCCGGAGATAGCGAGAATGGTGTTGGACGGTCGATAGAAGTTCCGATAGAACGCAGTCATCTTCTCGCGCGTGAAGGAGCGGAGACCGGGCTCGCGCCCAATCCGCCACCGTCGCATCCTGTGTTTGTCGTGGAGGAGCTCGTACAGTGTTTCGGTCGCGACGGCGGATGGGTTATCGGATTTGCGCTTTGCCTCCTGGATGATGACTTCCATCTCTTTCGCCAGCTCATCGGCCGCGATCACTGAGTTCGCGTACGCGTCAGCTTGGATGTCGAGCCCCCGCTCGAATCCCGAGGACGGAAGCACGGTGTAATAGGTGGTGTTGTCGTAAATCGTGTGCGCGTTAAGATATCCGCCGCTCGCCTTTGTCTCCTTGGCGATATCGCCAACACCGCGCCGCGCCGTGCCCTTGAAGAACATGTGCTCGAGCGCGTGGGCGAGACCATTCTCGTCGTCTCGCTCGTCGAAGTAGCCGGCCTTTACGTACGTCACTATTGCGACGACTGGGGCGGAGTGGTCCTCCTGGATGATGACCGTTAGGCCGTTTGGGAGAATCGTGCGGTGAATCGAGAATGGGTTCATTGCGAGGGCTGGGATCTCTGGCGTCTGATCTTGGTAACTCTGAAGTTCTTAAAGCAACGAAGCGGGATGCGGGATGCGGGATGCGGGATGCGGGATGAGGGATGAGGGATGAGGGAAGCGGGAAGCGGGAAGAGTTGTTAGGTCACGACGCTCCAGACTTACCCCTTTGGCGTTATAGCAACTGCGTGTGCTACGAATGCCAATAGTAGAGTCCCGACGTCGTAACCTGACCAACTGACATCTAACCGACTTGGAGCTCTCGCCCGTTCAGTTGCTCTTAAACTCTAGAAGTGCCGAGATGCCAGACCCCAGACCCCAGACCCCAGATATAAGATCGCAATTTACTAATCCGCGAGCTGCCCCTTCTTCAAAAGCAAAAGCCCCAGCGCAAAGAATCCAAGCCCGTAGCCGAGCAACCAGACAGTATCGCTAGCATCTGCCCGACGATAAGTGATCAATTCGTTGGCCACCGCATCGAGCTTGTGAACTGGCGGCAATAGCTGAACGAGCTTACCCGCGAGTCCAGGCTTTGCGCCGTACAGCGTACGCAGCATGTGCGAGCCGAGCCACACCGCTGCAAGCGTCAGCCAGTCGAACCGCGTCGCGACCGAAATGAAGAATCCGATTCCGCCCATCGCGATATAGATGAGTGCGGAGTACAAGAGAAAATTCGCCACGCTGAACCCGGGCACGAAATGCTTGAGCATCAGGGCGAGAATGAGCATCGCCACGAGTACTCCAACCATGTACACGACGAAGAGCTGCGCGTAAAACGCGACCGGACTTATAGGCTTGGAAAAAATGAACCGGTAGTATCCCATCTTCCGGTCGGTGGACACCAGACCATTGAGCGCGATGAGCACCGCCAGCGAAACTACCGACGACGTGATAGTCATGAGGATCATCCACGTCGGAGACTCCGGAATCATCGCAAACGCACCACCCATGCTGTGTCGCACCGGCTCGATGAGCAGATAGCCCCACAGGATCCCGATGATCATGATCGAGATTCCACGATCGATCACAAAATCGCGGAATTGCCAGAGCGAGTACCTCGTTAGCCGACCATCGATCACCGTGACTCTCCCACTGCTTCCCTGAATTGCTGCTCGAGAACCGAACGCTCCGGAACCACGCTCGCTACCAGGCCACCCTTGGCGATGAGATCGGCAAGCGCGATGTTGAGCTCTTTGACGCTTCCGACCGTTACGTCGTATTCGCCTCGTCCCGTTTCTTCGACGAGTGCAAAAACTTCGCGCACGCGATCGAATCCACCAGCCAAAGTGAGTCGAAATCTCGTGGTGACAGCTCCTCCCTGCTCATAGCCGGTGGTCACGATGCGCTGCAATCGGCCGTTGTCGATGATCACAACCCGGTCTGCCAGTCGCTGCAGCTCGTCTAGATTGTGCGATGCGATGAGAATCGTACGATCAGGACGTTTGAGACCGGCGACAATCTCGCGGAATTTCTGGGTCCACACTGGATCAAGTCCGTGCGTCGGCTCGTCGAGAACGAGGATCTGCTCGTTCCGGAGCAACACCTGCGCGAGGCCGATCCGCTGAAGGTTTCCCTTAGAGAGCGCCTTGATCTTCTTGTCGCGATGCCCTTCGAGCCCCAGTCTTTCAATTACCTCGCCGACTCGCGTGCGAATCTGATCGGACGGAAGTCCGGCGAGCGTTGCGTACCGGATCAGCGCCGTCTCGGCGCGCCACCTCGGGTTTATTGCGATCAGCTCGGAGAGGTATCCGATTCCGTTGCGCTCGACATAGGCTCTCGGCGGCAGCCCATTGATGGTGATACTTCCAGTCGTGGACCGGAGATAGCCAAGCATCATTGCGATGAGCGTCGACTTGCCCGCGCCATTTGGGCCTGCAATTCCAAGCACTTCGCCATCGACTATCTGCAACGAAAACTCCTCGACCGCTTTTACCGAGTTGCCGAGGAGTGATCTGTAAGTCTTCCCGACGTTGCTGAAGTCGATCACAACGGAGGAGGTGCCGTTGTGCTTACCGGTTGCAGACAGGCCGTCCATGGGCCTGTTCCCGCATTGTTGATGAACTTCGTCCCTTCCTGCACACGCGACAGTCGCATCAGGGCGCAGCCAAGGTAGCCTTGCGACGCGCGGTCCTGCGGGTTTGCCGTGACCGCGCGGACGAGAAACCGCCGGGCAAGGTCGTACTGTTTGCTCGAGAAAAGAATGAGTCCCATTTCCCGGAGGGCGATATAGTTCCGAGGCTCGAGACGCAACGCGCTGTCGAGCTCGGCTCGCGCCGTCGCGAGGTCGCCTTCTTCGCGGGAGATCCTGGCGAGGAAGACGTGCGGTGTCGCGGCCTGAGGATCTTCCTTCGAGGCCTTTACGAACTCGCCTCTCGCGCGCTCGCGTTGGCCGTTCTTCATGGCGTCGATTCCAGCGGTGAGCGAATCACTACCGCCAGTGCGGCCGCGGAGCAGGAAGTACCCGCCGATCACGAGGATGAGCAACAGCGGAACGCCGACGACGAGCCACACCGGCATCCGTCGCCAACCGCGGCCGCCCGTTTCGGCCGCAGCCAGTGCGTGCTCGACGTTAGCGCGACCGATTCCTCCACCACCCGGTGCGGCGGCAGTGCCAGTCGGAGGAGTCAATGATCCTGCCGGCGGCAGCTCAATGGTTGGCGGTCCCGCAGTGCGCCGTCCCGCATACGCGGGTGGCTGTCGATAACCACCGCCAGCAGTCGGCGGTGCATACGGTGATGGCGGTCCGGCAGGCGCGGGCGTCGCAGGCGGCGGGGTCACAGGTGGCGAGACGCGCTGCGCACTTCTTGGGGTATACGCGGGTTGTTCGGGAGTCGTCGCTACCGCGGGCGTCTTGGTCGGCGGCTGGCCGCTGAGAGCAGCTTCGAGTGCTTTGAACCCATCGACCGCCGCATCGCCATCCGCCTGAGTCGGACGGTAGCTGGTGCGATTCGATCGATCTCGCGCCGCGAGGAATTCCAGCAGCATGTGCGCGGTGTCCAGCGAGATCAGCTCCGCCTGCCGAGCAGCGCGAACGAGCTGCTGGCCAGTGAGCGAAGAATTTCCGACCAGGGCCTGGAGTGCGGCTTCAGCGCCTGACCAGAGATCGATGATGTCAGCGGCTAGGTCTTCCGCTGAGCGTGGTGTGTCAAAGTGCGCGAGAACGGGACGAGCGCCGTTCAACGCGGTGAGCGCCGCCTGGGTGTTCGGCGGGCTCACCTTAGAATGCGCAAAAGCCCTGCATCCGCACTACGACGAATGAAGCTCTCTGCATCCTGCTCCGGTCTCGGAGTCTCCTTGAGGCAATTGGCATCGCGCATCTTGTCGACGATCTCTTCCCATGTTCCCTCGAACGTGTTTCCATCGTCGAGCTTGATGCGGTGTAACTCGGGCGTCGACTTCACGTCCGCGAAACTGGAGAGCAGCGCGCCAAAGAGCTCGAGCTGTCCTTTCGCTTCCGTCTGCGTCGCGTCCATGTGCTTCGCTTCGATCTCGGCCAGCATCTCGTCGATGTCATCCAGCTCGCCGGCGAGATCGCGCAGTCTCTCCTCCCACGGACGAATCTCCGGATCGTTGTCGCGCAGACGATAGATCATCTTCTTGAGCTCGATCAATCTCCATATACCGAGCTCGTCCCAGTGATCGTCGGGAGTCGAGCGATCGAGATGATAGAGCGCGGCCTCATAGTCACCGCGATCGTAGAAGATGTTGCCGAGGTAGATACGCGCTTCGGTGTGATCGGGATCCATTTGCAGCGCGCGCCGCAGTGTCGATATCGCCGATTCGTCGTTGCCGAGTCTGTGCTCTGCGTAGCCGATGCACGAGACGGCTTCGGCGGCGTCTGGCGTCTGCTGCGCGGCAATCTCGAAGAACTGCTTTGACTCCTCGATCAGGCCTTCGCGGAAAAGCGCGCGACCGATCTGGAGCATCAACTCGACGTCGTCCTGGTAGCCGAGCTCGAGGGTGTGATTGAAGCTCTTGAGGGCTGAATCCTGCTGACCGAACTTGAGCAGCGTCTCGCCCAGACCGGCTAGCGCGTCCTCATGATCCGGATCGAGAACAAGTGCCTCCTCGAAGCTGCGCCTGGCCCACGCGTACTCTTCGCGCGCGTGGTGGGCGTAACCAACCCCAATGTGGAGCTCCACCGAGTTCGGGTAGAGGCTGAGTCCCTCTCTGAGCACGTCGAGAGCTTCATCGTACTGACCTTCGTTGTATAACTGATGCGCTCTCTCGTCGTACTCTTCAGAACTCAAAAAAGGTGTTGGCATAACGACGCACCCTCCGAGGAGTCGAGTATAAATCTATTGTACTCTTTAGACACGGCATTGTTCAAGGTAGTAACATCCGACGGAGTACGGCTCAGGTGACCACCGCCATCCCTTCGGAGTACCGCTGCCACGCGTCGCTCTCGAGAGCGACATCGATCTCGTGCACTACCTCCTCGAGCTCTTCCTCTTTCGTGAAGAAATGAGGGGCAATCCTGATACCAGCGCCGACGCGATAGTCGACCAGGATGTCTCTGGAAAGTAGATGCTGGGTGACCTCATAGCCATGAGGGACATC
>CADDZN010000146.1 GCA_902812375.1 bacterium
CACGACAGCTCGGGCCGCCTCGAGATGCTGCTCGGGATAATGAGCATAGTAGGCGTAGCCCTCGGGTGTGGTAATGGCGACGGCATCGGGCAGTCGCCGCGTGGCGATGCGCTCGAGTGTTGTCGCAGTCGCGGCGAGGCTGGCTCGTATTTCGGCAGAGGCAGCTCCATCCCACGCTGCGACGAGAACACCGGCGGCCTCAGTGATCGCGCTCCGAAAAGCGGCCGTGATGTCGTCGACGGTGTCGCAATCCGCAGACAGCGCGTCCGCAATTCCACTCTCGATGGTGCCGAGCTCGATGAGCAGCTCCCGGGCGTCGTCTTGCGTTCCGCTGCACGAGCGCGCGAAGCGGGCCAGTCGTCGCAGCGCATTGCGTGGCTGCTCAGCACGGCTCGAGGCGCGAAAGACGATCACCGCCGGAGCGCTAATCGTGGTGAGTGGTCAGCGTGCGCCCCGTAGCGGATGCGAACTCCGCCGCTCCGCGCGCGACCGGCCACGCTTCCGTTTCCCGGTCAGGCTCGCACAAGTAGAGCTCGTGGCCCGGCCGCCCCAACACTCTAAGACCGGTGGACCGGAGCATCGCCTCGACTGCCGCATGGTTCGGAGCCCACCAGTTCGTCGGATCGCCAGCAAACTCGCGCTCGATGAACGCCATTCGCGGCCAGCCGGGATCCAGGAACTGATCGCGCTCATTGACGTCAGGATCGATATGCGCGACTTCGACGATCTCCTCGCCCGGCATCGTCAGCGTCTGGAAGACCATTAGACGACCAACTTTCCGCGAAACGATATCGAGGCCAAGCAGCGGATACCGCAGGTGGTAGAAAACCCCCATAAACAATACGAGGTCGAACGAACGGTCCCAACTGGCGAGATCGTACACCTGCATGGCCCTGAATTGCACCAGGTGCTCGAGGCCGAATTCGTGCGCGGCCCATTCGGCCTGTCGAAGGAAAAGCGGCTCGACGTCGATTCCCGTTACCTGCGCGCCACGCTTCGCCAGCTCGAACGCGTAGAAGCCGGCGTTGCAGCCGATATCCAAGGCGCTCCACCCACGAAGATCCGCCGGAAGAATGGGCGCGAGCTGATCCCACTTGAACTTTGGAAAATCACCGAGCGCGTGCGTGGGCGCTGTTTGCGCGCCGTCAGGCAGATGCAGGTTGTGGAACCATGGCCCCAGCTCGCCTATTTCTCGCGCGCGGTTTTCCGACGGTGCCCAGACGTTTCGCTGCAGAAGCCTCGTCATACCGCCGCTGCCTCCGACGGCGCACCAAGAAGCTCATAGCTGTAGCATTCCAGCTCCGCCGCACGGTGCGCCGCGGTATGCTCGGCGAGTACTCGCGCGCGTGCCCTGGTGCCGACAGCCAGGCGCTCACTCTCCGGCAGGTCAAGGACAAGACTGAGCACTTCCTCCGTGGACCGCGCGACGAGAATCTCGTCTCCGATCGAGAAGAAGCTCTCCAGGCCGTTCCAGTAGTCAGTGATAATCGGCGTGCCGCAAGCCGCCGCTTCGAACAACCGCACGCTCGGTGACCAGCCAGCGGCGATCATGTCGGCACGGGTGATGTTGAGCGTGAAGCGCTGCTCGTTGTAAAACGCGCGATGCTCGCGCGGAGCGAGGTGAGGGACGCGCCGCACGTTTGGCGGCCACTCGAGCGTCTGCGGATATTGTGGCCCGACAAGGATGAATGAGCCTTCCCTCCACGCGCGTGCGGCGTCGATCAGCAGCTCCTTCACTTTTGGCTGACGATCCTCACTGTACGTTCCCATGTAGCCCAGGTGGTATCTCACTGGATGCGGCTCGGGGTAGTACAGGAGCTGATCGACAGAGCAGTAGAGCGGCCGGGCCATTCGCGAAGCGTAGCGCCTCTCGATCTTCTCGAGCGTGGGACCGCCAGTGAAGGAGAGATACATGTCGTAGCGAGCAATCAACTCCGGTGTAAGATAGTCGCACCCACCACGCTCGAGATTTGCGAGGGTCACCGGCGTATCGATGTCGTAGAATGCAGTCGCACCGCGCGTCGTTCGGGTTACCCATTCGCCAATTTGAACACCCTCCGGGACGTACGATCCGACTATCACCAGGTCCGCTTCGCGAATCGCGCCGGTATGTTTGCGACGCAGTGTTTCAATGCTGTCGTAAATCGCAGTGCGTCCAAATGGCGGACGCGGCAAGTCGCGGTTTTCCGCGTACCACGGCTGATCGCGCTCCAGGAACAACAGCCTGTGTCCGCGCGCCTCGAGCTCGCGCATGAGTCCGCGGTAGGTCGTCGCGTGTCCGTTGCCCCAGCTCGACGTCACACTGAGCCCGAGAATCACAATGTCGAGGCTCACGACGCCACTCCCGCCATCGACGCGTCGAGTAGCGCTTCCAGTTGCACCGCGCGATGCGCGTAGGTGTGTTCCGCGAGCACGCGCCGGTATGCGGCATCCCCAATCGCACGCGACCGTGCTGGACTGAGACTCCGAAGATGCTCGGCGACAGCGTCGCCGTTTGCCGCGACGAGCACTTCGGTGCCCGGCTCCAGAAACAATTCTATGCCTTCCCATTCATCGGTCACGAGACAAGCAGCAGCGCCAGCCGCCTCGAATACGCGTGTTGGCGGCGAAAACCCATAGCGTGCCATGCTGTCACGGTTAACATTGAGCACCGCACGAGCTGTGGAGTTGAATGCGTTGTGCTCATGGGTGTACACGTGGCCGAGCAGGCCAACATTCGCTGGAACGCCTTTGTCGGCCCAGCCACTACCGCCCAGGAGGAAGCGGTGATTCGGGAGGAGCGACGCCGCGCCCAGAAAAAATTCTTCCACCCTTGCTTCTCTGTCTGGCAGGCGATTGCCGAGAAAGCCCAAGTCACACGCGAAGCGCGCATCTGGCGCCGCCGGATGGTGGGTCACTGGATCGAGAGCGTTGTAGATGGGCACACAGACCGGCGCCCCAAGATCGGTGTACGCGTTGACGACAGGGTCGCCGCCCCCATACGTGAGCACGAGATCGTATCGCGGCACCAGCGGCAGGAATGGATCAGCGGGGTTTGCCTGAACTCGCTCGAGAGTCGCAGGCGCGTCCACATCCCAGAACGCGACAATTGTCTCGGGCGTTTGCAGTGCGAGCACCTCGCGCTCCAACAGCTCGTCGAACACTCCGACCCCACTCGCTTTCACGACGAGATCGGCACCGCGCGCGCTCTCCAGAGCCGCCAGGGCCGCATCGTCGGAGTCACCAGCGTACACCACCACGCGTGCCCAGTCCGGGTCAGCAATGTCGCGATGGAGCTGTCGCTCGTACGCGTCCGGCTCGTAGAACGTGACGCGATGACCACGCTCCGCGAGCGCCCGGACAATCCCACGATAGTAAGTCGCGGCGCCGTTCCAGTACGCAGATACGAGACTGGACCCGAAGAATGCGATATCGAGACCCTTATTGCGCCCGTTCATACAGCGGCTGCGCTCTCGCGAAGTTGCGGCCGGCCAGCGCGGAGTGTGCGGACGATCTCCAGCAATTCATCCACGCGGTGCGCGCAGGTATGCCTGTCGTGAATCGTCTTCAAAGCGTGTTTCCTCAAAGAGCTCGCGAGCTCCTCGTCGTTGAGTACGTCGCGCAGAAGACGACGCATTTCAGCGCCGTCGCGCGCAACGAGAAAGTCCTTCCCCGGTGAAAAAAGTCCCTCGGTGTCGTCCCAGGGTGCGGAGATGAGCGGAATACCGCAGGACATCGCCTCGAACACCCGGATTGTCGTAATCCCCGGGAGTGCTCGCGCATAGGGCCGTCGCGGAACGTGCACCGTCACACGATACGAGGCGAAGATTTCCGGAGCCTCGTAGTTCGGCACCCATCCTCCGTACTCGATGCCTGCCCTATCCAGGATTTGGAGTGCATAGTCCGGGTAGCGAACACCGTGGACGCGCGTGCGCAGGCCGAGCGCGGCAACCGGCTCGATGAGAAACTCGTTCAGCTCCGCCGAGCGTTCCTCATCGCCCCAGTTCCCTATCCAGATCAGATCGCCGCGTCGCTCGGGGACTTCTCGCGGATAGAACACGCGCTGGTCAGCCGCCTCGTGCCACGTCCACGCGCGCTCACACCAGCCACGCTCGAGGTACACATCGCGGATCACGCGACCGAATGCGAGCACTCCGTCGTAGTTGGTCAGATCGTAGCTCGCCATGCTTGCCTGATCGGTGACTGACCGGTGGTGGGTGTCGTGGAACAAGAGCACGTATCCGCCAATCACTGCATGATGCTGCCCGATTCGCCGAACCAACGCGTGATCGTTCCACTCGTGGACTATCACGAGATCCGCGCCATCGAGGGCCTCGGCGAGATCCATGGCCTCGTCGTAGCGAATGCTCGACAGGCGCGGATAAGCCCGCCGGTATGCATCGACAGCGGACGGCCCGCGCTCGGCGACAAGGTTGCGAGCGCTCCACGCGTCGATCGGCTCATAAACTTCGACGTCGTGTCCTCGGCCCAACAGCTCGGAAACCACACCTCGCAGGAAATGCGCGTTGCCATGGTTCCAGCTCGAGCAGAGCGAATGACAGAACATCACGACGCGCACGCGAGCATCCTCCCTGTAGCTGTCGCTTTGATTTGACGCGCCGCGTCAACGGCCGACATGTACGCGGCTGCCATCCGTGCCGGTGTAAAGCGCCGCGCGCGATGCTGACAGGCCGCGGCTACGCGCGCGCGCAAAGTGTCGTCGCTGATCAATGCATTGAGAGCAGTCGCGAGCGCATCATCGTCTTCAGGGTCCACGAACATCGCCGCACCGTCCCACACCTCGCGCAGGGTTGGAATGTCGCCGAGCACGAGCGCGCATCCCGCCAGCGCCGCCTCCAGTGCAGACAGACCAAATGGTTCGTAGCGCGCCGGCAGAGCATAGATCGATGCACGGCTGAACCACTCGGCGATCTCGCTCGTGGAGAGAGAGCCAAGGTACCGGGCCGTGGATGCATACTCTGTCGTGCCACCCGGCGCCGAAGTTGGCCCAGCAATGAATACCGGCCATTGAATGCGCGGAGCGACTCGCTCGACGGCCTTTACGTTCTTCGCTTCGTCCCACAAGCGGCCGACGGTCAGAACGAACTGCTTCTTCGGAAGCGGTCGGAACAGACTCGGCTGGCGACAGTTCTGAATAACGCGCGTGTTGCTGATGGCCCCGTGCTCTTCCTCGAGAGCGCGCAACATCGCACGCGTCGGTGCGATGACCAGCGACGCGCCATCCAGCCCCGCGCGCACGGCCCCGCGATAACGCGTCATGCTCTGCGGCGGTGGCTCGCGCTTGACCGAGCGCCACCACGTGCAGCAGCATGAGTGTGCAACGATTATGGCCGGAGCGCTCCAGGGAAGTGCACCGTGCGAGTAGCCGTTCAGGTGAATGATGCTCGGCTGCTCGCGCGACTCGAGCTCCAGGAGCCACTCGCCGGCTCGCGCGACATCCTCCCACGGGTCCGGCATCCACTCGAGGGCGTAGTCGCTCTCGATGAGTCGGATGTTACGAGCCTCGCGTGCCTCCACCCGTTGCGCCGCCGTAGGCCGCGGGCCCATGGTGGCGAGGACTATTTCGACGTCGCGAGCGGCAAGCGCGAGCTCGAGCGAGTACGCCCACACGCCACCAACCGCGTCGGCCGTCATCAAGATCTTCATCACGCGTCGCCCGCGTAAATACCGTCGAGTGCGGAGGCCACCTCGGCGACGTGCTCGACCGCTGGATCAAAGCGTCCACCTGCTGCGAGCTGGCGAGACCACTCCACTGCTGCACGGCCACCCCAGTCTTCATGTCCATCGCTCAGAACTTCGCGCGAGGTCCCACGAAATCGCTCCGTCCTGAAATCGAGGAAAGATCCGTTGACGTTCCGCATCGCGGCACCGCCGCCGGTGCCGTAGAATGCCACCTCGATCACGGCGTCCCGCCCAGCGGGAAGATTCCACGAGCACGCAAGCCTGATGACGGCACCGCCGTCAAGGTCGAGGCGCGCCTCTGCAAAATCCTCGACCTGCGACGTACGATCGCGAAGCGGTGCGCCCTTGCTGTACAGCCGGGAGGTCGTGCCGATCACTCTCGGGAAACCCAAAGCCCAGAGTGCGAGGTCCACGAGGTGAACACCGAGATCGATGACGCAACCGCCGCCGGAAAGCCTCGGATCGAAGAACCACGGCTTGTCGGGGCCATACGCATTGTGGAACACCAGATCTGCAGCGTAAACGTGGCCGAGGGCGCCAGCCTGAATCAAATCACGCACTCGTCGCATTCCGAGAGTATTGCGGTACGATAGATCCACTCCGAGGAGTCGGTCCGCGGCTCGCGCGGCGTCGATCACGCGCGTCGTTTCCGCCGCGGTCCGCGCTAGCGGCTTCTGACAAAACACCGCCAATCCGTGCTCGAGCGCAGTGATCGCCTGATCAGCGTGCAATGCGCTAGGCGTGGCAATCACGACGCCATCGAGATCGGCAAAAAGCATCTCGTCCAGCGAGCCGACATAGTGACATCCGGGCGCGATCTGCTCGACCGCCGCGCACGCCTCGCGGGATTCGTCGGCGACCGCAGTCACCTCGGCCAATCCACTTTTCTGGATGGCCTCGAGCCGATTGCGCCCAATCCACCCCACTCCGACAAAACCCAGTCGCGGCTTCGTTGCGATTGATTGCCGCGAATCCACAAGGGATGGTGTCATGTCAGCACCAGTGCTTTCATGAAGCCGTCCGTCCGCTCATTGGCTGCACGCAGTGCGTCGTCCAGCCCATCTAGCGGGAAGCGGTGCGTGTAGAGCTTCGATGGGTCGAGGACACCATCGGCGACGGCCTGAACAGCGGCACGGATACCATCGATGTAAATGCACGAGTCACGCTCGTGTGCGTTAACGACATCCAGTCCGCGCCAGTTCCACATCTGCATGTTGACCTGGCGGAGTCCGTCCTGATGGTAGCCCGCGATGATGAGACGGCCGCGCTCACAGGTCAGCTCCGATGCGAGGTCGAGCGCGCGCTGAACTCCTATCGCCTCGATGACGCGCTCGCAGCCGCGGCCGTCGGTAAGCGACTTCACGCGTTCGATGACTCGCGCGTCGTCGTCCATCGCCAGCGTCTCGGCAGCGCCGCAATCGCGGGCGACCTCAAGCGCGAAGGCGCGCCGGGAGATCGCAATGACGCGGGCTCCGGCACGAGACGCGAGCTGGGTGAGGAGCGCGCCCAGAAAGCCGATGCCGACGATCGCCACGGTTTGTGGAGCGCGGATGTCGCTCCGCGCAAAGATGTTCATCGCGCAGCCGAGGGGCTCGCCCGGAAAAACCGTGTCACTCAGTTCATTCGGCAGTGGTATCACCGCGCTCGCCTCGGCTACGTCGTGCGTTGCATAAGAGTGATAGGAGAGCGCGGCGACCCGCTGTCCGACGACAAGTCCCTGGACGGCATCACCGACGGCGTCAATGCAGCCCCAGCCTTCGTGTCCGGGAGCTCCCGGCTCCAGCGGGTAGGAGAACCATGGCCGGCCTTCCCACACCGGAAGATTGGAGGCGCAAACGCCGCAGCCCTCGAGGCGAATCCGCACCTCGCGCGGTCCGGGCTCGAGTAGCGGAAGTTTTTCAGTCCGGGTGATTCCGGGCGCTGCAATCACGGCCGCGCGCATCCGAACGACCGTTGATGCGCCGGCCGATCGCATCGGTGCCGCGCTTGCGCTCACGCAACTTCCTCCGAGCCGAAAGCCTGAGATGCGGCCGTGAGAGTGTTCGAAGCAGTGGAGCGGGCAGCGACCGCGGCGACGGGAGTGACCAACGGACGCGCGGATTCGCGCAACCATTCGTAGAGTCGGGACACACCGGTGACCACGTCGA
>CADDZN010000147.1 GCA_902812375.1 bacterium
GGAGAATGATCGTATCGCGGCGCTGCGCCAGGCTATACTCTCTTGTCGGAATGGCGGAACGATCTCGATCATCGGCGTCTACGGCGGGTTCGACGACAAGTTCCCGCTGGGATCGGTGATGAACCGCTCACTCACGATCAAGACGGGACAATGCCACGTACACCGTTACCTGAAACCATTGATGGAGCACATTCAGCGCGGAGACATCGATCCAAGCTTCGTGATTACTCACCGCATGAAGCTGGAAGATGCGCCAGTCGGCTTCGATATCTTCAACGACAAGGAAGACGACTGTCTGAAGGTCGTGCTGAATCCGTAGGGGTCGCGTGATGCACGCGGCGTGAGCGTCGGAGGAGCGTCATGACCGAACCGCCGCACCCGGACATCTCCCGACAATCGCCATGGCGACTGCTCGGGAGAGCTTTCCTCCTCCGCTGCCCTAATTGCGGCGGAGGAAAGCTTTTTTACGGGTTTTTCAGGGTCAAAGACCGATGCCCGACGTGTGGCATTCTCCTCGAGCGCGGCGAAAACGACTATTTCCTCGGTGCGTACACGGTAAATCTCATCGCGGTCGAGATCCTGCTCGCGGTTGGGTTCCTCATCGTGATGATCGTCACCTGGCCCAGACCACCATGGACCGCTCTTCAGGTTGGAGGCGTTGTGTTGTCGATACTTGGCGCGGTGTTCTGTTATCCGTTTGCCAAGACGACCTGGTTGGCAATCGATCTCATTTTCAGGCCGCCAGCCCGTGAGGACTTCATCATCCGCGTCAAATAGCCGCGCTTATTCTCCGACCTGATAATCTTCGGACGGCGAAGGAAGCGCCGCGACGCTTACATCGATCGGGAGCTTCACACCGTTGTGCGTCTCCACAACATCGAGAACTCCCTGCCACACCTGCGCAAAAGCGTGTCCGACATCAGAAGGGAATTTGTCCTCCGCGAATCCCTGCCCTCGCGCGATCCAGAATGGTGGGTCTGCGGTAATTCCCGCGGCTAGCAGCACTTGCTTCACATCGTTGTAGACGAGATTCGCGTTGTGGCTATGGGCGTAGAAGGCGGGTCTGAAACGGCCATCCTCCGCTACACGTTTCGTCCACGCCCGATAGTAGTCGCGCATAGCGGTTGGCACTGCGTCCATTCGCTCGATGTCCAGAAAGATCGACGTGCCTGGCGCGAAGCCCTCGGCGGCAGTCTTGGCGATAGCGTCGTTAGCGTCAGCGGTCCCGCGGGCTGCGTTGACGAACTGCGTTGAGCACTTCGCGTTTCGCGACGCGCGTGGTGTGACCATCACGCGAGTCGGGACACGCTTTCGCACGTAGTGCACCGTCCGCGAGCCGTGGCGCGTCCGCACCTGACGCACACGCTTCGTGACATATCGAGTGACGGCAACCTTTGCTCCGGGAGTCCGTCCCCAGGTTTGTTGGCCGACGTAGATGACAGCCATCCCCCAACCCATTTGTGAAAGCGTCGCCCGCTTTCCTTCCCAGGAGTCGTCCAGGTGGCACGGCGCACTCAGATAGTAGCCGACCCACTTGTACGGTTTGTCAGCAGTGAGCCACGCGCGCATCGCCGCGTCACCAGGATACGCGAAGGTATCGAAACCCAGGTGCGGGCCCGTCGACAAATTCTCGGCGATGTTTGTGGAGGCCGTCTCCACCGCGTCACCAATGGAAGGATTGGATAACTCCGCTCCGTTCGACACCACCAAGGCCGCAGTGAGCAATGCCAGAATCGATCGCCATTCAATTTTTGGCATCCCATCTCCAGGCGGTTACGCGCACACGGATCCCGATCGCCACTTTTTTGTCATACCCGGCCGAGCGCGATCGTTCCTCTGACCTCTCGCTTTGTCCGAGATAAGTGACAATAGGATGTTTACCCTGTGGGATCAAAATGGCAAGTATTTGTCCCACATGAGCTTAGCATAGCGCCAACACTTGGTCCTCCAAATGCCTTTTCGGGGCCAACCTTTTCATTGGAGTCGCCTATGCATGTGCGACGGATGATGATGGGACTCACTGGAGTCCTGTCGTACTTGGTGGTACCTGTTGGTCTGGTCGCCCAGACCGCAGGAGGGGTCGAGCTTTTTGGAGCAATCCAGAACTCCGCTCCGATCACGCGAACTCTCGGCGGTATCTCGCTCAGTGTCGGCACGCCGTATCTCGGAATCCGCGGCGGCGGAGCGCTCGGGATGTCTTCTCCGACACCGGCCACCGGATTCGCCCCGACGCAATCCGATCTGGTCTGGGCGACGAACGCGGATCTGGTACTCGGGCCGGTCAACGCCGGAATGGGAGAGGGCTTCATGCCTTACACCTTCGGGGGGTTCGGACTGGAAAGCAGCGCACAGCCTCTCGGGTTTACAGACGCGATAAGGACGTGGAGCTATGGCGCGGGACTTCAGCTCGCGCTTGGCAGACTTCTTTCTGTCAACGGTGAAGCGAGATGGCGTCATCTGGCTGCTCCCGCAACTTACACCGACTCGCAGTTCGTCCGAGGTATCGAATATCGGATTGGAATCGGGCTTCATTTTGGGAGCCGACGGTCATCCTCCTACGAGCATCGCAGCAGTATCCCGCGGCGTACGACTAGTATCCCACCGAGTGCGCCCCGGCAGTCGCGACCGAGTACTGTATATTGGCCAGCAAGCAACAGGGCGAGCAGTGCTGCGCGCAGAGTAGTTCCCACCGCGGAGCAATACATTGGAGTGCCATATCGCTATGGAGGAACGTCGCCCCAGATCGGGTTCGATTGTTCCGGTTTTGTGCAGTACGTCTATGGTCTACAAGGTGTGGATCTGCCACGCACCTCGCGGCAGATGGCCGGGGTCGGTGTCGCCATAGAACCAGCTCCGCGAAGCCTCGCGATTGGGGATCTGATGCTTTTCGAGCAGGGTGGCAGAATCAGTCACGTTGCGATCTACGCGGGCAACCACCGTTTTATCCATTCGTCTTCCAGCGGCCACGGCGTACGATATGACAATCTCGACACCAAGCGCGGAAAGTGGTTTGCCGACCACATGGTCGCTGCTAGACGCGTGACGGGTGATGGGCGCATATTAGTGAATGGATTTGCGGCCGTCTCCGCGATCCCGTTCGACCGACTCGACCCACCTGACAGCGCACCGCCGCCCACACCATGACAACTCGCCGAAGTCACCCGGATCCGTTCGACGACATCGAGAAGCTACACCCGACGGTGGCCGACGGGATTCCTACGCAGCCCCTTGCCGTTCGTCTCAGCGATCTGTGGAGTGATTTCCTCCGGGTATCACCCGAGTCCGACGCGGCCGTCCCACCCCGGCCCGCGTCGGCGGTTCCCCTCCTCGACGACATGAAGGGGATTCTCCAATGGGACTAACCGCGCTCCGGTCTCTGGTGCGTCTGGCCCCGGCTTAGTCGAATTTTCGAATGTCCAGAGTGCTCGAGCAGAGCTGAATCATCGCCGGTAGCGCGAATCCAGCGCACCACGTGTGCTATCGCTTCGTCGTCACTGAGCCGGTTTCTGAGTCTGAGCGGTTTTTCCCCGAAGACCGCGACCCAGTGGTAGGAGAAGATGCGCGCCGCTTTGTATCCGAGCTTGGTGGCGACGTCCACTACCGAATAACCTGGATCGCGTAAGTAGCCGAATCCCTTCAGCACTTTCGCGGCGACGAACAATCGCTTCGGTGATCCCAGGCCCGCCGCATCGAGGGTTCGGTAGAGGCTGGAGAGCGCGACACCCTCTCTCCGCAGGTCGAGGCCACTAGAGCATCTATGGGGTTGCTCGAACATGTTCTCGACCGCCGCGAACAAGAGCCGCGGCAGTTGCCGCATTCCCTCATCCAACTCCTCCATCAGGCGCTGGATGAGAGGGTTTCCCCGCACTAACTCGATGCGGTCGCGGAATAGGTCAGGAGCATCATCGAACCTGTGGAGGACTACATCCTCGAGACCGACCTTGCTGAGTTGGGAACATGCCTTGAACGAAGGCGCATGGAGAGTCACGTAGGCAATGAGCGGAAGCGAGGGGTAGCGCTTAAGGAGGCGCGAGACCGCTTCGACGTTCAGCGTCCCGTCAGCGGATGGGTCGATGAGGACGGCATTGAGCGGTTTTCGGCGGATGAAGGACTCGAGCTGATCCCAGGATGAGGCAACGAAAAGATCGGCATCCTCGGCGAAAACGTGCCTGACGTGGGCGAGGAGGCGCGGGGGAAGGAACGCCGCAACGCTCAGGGCGATCGCGCTCATGTGAACAAAGTGGCTCGGCCGAGCGCTCAGCGGGAGGGGTCAGTGAGAAGAAAAGCGCTCTTTTTGGGAAGGAATCGACATTTTTTGAGAAGGAATAGGCATTTCGGATTGCGGATATGGTCGTACGTTGTGGTCTCAGGCCACCAACGTACCCAACCTATCGTCAGGAGATACTCCAATGATCCGCCGCAACCTTCTCATCATCACGACCGTCATCGCTTCCGTTGTGCTCACTGCCCGCTCAGATATGACGGCTCCGAAGAACGATACGACTTGCCCCGTAGTCAGCGGCTCGTCAACCTGCGTGGGCCAATAGGCGCGAACCCACTCCGGCTCAGGAGGCGGCGGTAGCCGCCTCCCGGAGCTGGCTCAGATTGTGGGCAATTTCGCGAATATCGCCGTGTTGACGCGATTCAGGGAGGGGTGAAGGCTGTCGTGAGTTAGATGGCGCACTTTTAGTCGAGCCAAGTGCCCGGATCGCACTCTCCGCTTGGAATGCGACCTTGTGAATCTGGTTCGACGAAGCGAACTCCAGCGCGCTTTCGAGGGTTTCCGCGGCAGCGTCGAAGCGACTAAACCGCATTAGGCCCTCCCCCAAAATTAAGAGGTAATGCGAACGAAGCCATGGCCCCATTGGCACCTGTCGCAACTGGGCGTTGTAGAGTTCAAACGATCTCTCGTCACCTTCGAGACTGGCAAGCTCAAGCAAGTTTATTGTCGCCTGCCATCTCGCTCTTTTGCCCTGTGCGGTGACAGAGAGAAGTAAGTGCGCATCTCGCGCAGCATCCAACATTGCAAGCTGTGAAAATCCGGCCGCAATGTCCGCGAGAACAAGATCCCGCTCGCCAGGATCCGATGTTAAATGCAATGCTTCGTATGCTAGTTTAATCGCTTCCGCGTAGTCACCCCGAATGTGAGCAATCGCAGCCCGGCTATGCAGAGCTATTCCTTGAACGTCAAGTAATTCCTGCTCACGAGCTTGAATTATTGTGTCATCCAAGATGGTCTGAGCTTGGGGCAAGTTTCCTCGTGCCAAATAGCTATTTGCGATGCCCACTTGCACCGTCAACACCCCGACGCGATCTCCAAGTGTGTCGGCGACGTACGCAGCCTGCGAATACGCGCGTGCTGACGTTTCCCACTCGCCGTTGCGGCGCGCAGCACCGCCCACCGCGACATTCGCTTCGACAGCGAGTCGCGGATTCCTTTCCGGCTTCGCCAGTTTCGCAACGGTCTGAAATACGTCCGTCGCAAGACCCCAACTCGCTTCGTAATCAAGCGCGCGGCCATAGGCTAGAAGCGCGGTGCAAACCTCGTCGTCCACCCTCTCCCGCTTGGTAAGCGTTTCGAGAACGCCCGTGAGCACACCGCGAATCACGTCCCCTTCGCTCATCTCCTCAATGGCGGAGCGCACACTGTGTAATTGGGCCCAGTTGGCCGCAGCAGACACTGATCCAGTACCTTCGAAGCAGTCCACAAGCCGCAGAACTGAGAGTCCGGCGAACACAGAACGCCAGGAGGGAGTGCCCTCCTTCAGTGAGCCAAGGGTATCGAAATAGACCTGATGCCGGATCATAAGGGCCTTTTTTTTTGGGCGAAATTTGGTGCCTTAAAATGCACTTTTTTCGACGTATTTGAAATGCCTATTTCGTCTCACTAAAGAGCTATTCCTTGTCACGCCGTCCGGTTAAACCTCCCTAGAGGAGACTAACGCGGGCTAGGTACGCGATCCCTTGATATGCGCTCCGCCGCTGGAACGTACCAATCGGCGAGGTCAAGCCACCACGCATCCGGCCGCATGGACCCTGTTCGAAAGCGCCGATCCATACCTATGACTGTTTTCGGCTCATATAGCCACACGGCTGGCGCGTCTTCATTAATGGTCCGGTACGCAGCGGAAAAAAGATCCCTTGCGTGGGCTGGGTCCGCGTGTAATGCGCTATCGAACCGGGCATCAAAAACGTGATTGACGTACGATCCATAATTGACACCACCCTCGCCGAGCCCAGTCGCAGTCCAGGCCTCGCGGGTGCCATCAGGGCTCGCCCCCATGTGCCAGCCACCCAGAGCCGCGTCGAACCTTCCCGCCTTCTCACGAGCCACTAACGCTTCGGCGTCCAAGCGCTCGATCGTGACCCGTAGCCCCTCCCGGGCGAGTTGAGACTGGAGCAGGACAGCCATCCTCACGCGGTTTCGGCTCGACGATGGCACCAGAACAGTAAACGCGAGCTGGTGCCCGTTCTTCGTCCTCGCTGCGGAAGGACTCCTTCGAATCCAGCCCAGTGAGTCGAGCAGCGCGCCGGCGCGAGCCGGGTCGAACGAAATTTGGGGAATTGCGGGATCGGTCGTTGGGTAGGCTCTCACGGTCGGACCCAGAGCGACCGCGCCGAGGGTGTCGAGCACGCTCCTGACTAGAGCGTCCCGGTCGATGGACATCGCGATCGCGCGCCTCAGCGACCGGTCCCCAAACAGTGGGTGTGACAGTTCCGCGTTTTCAGGGTTCCGCAAATTGAACTGCAGAAAATTGTAGTCAGTCCCCGGGAGGGTAATGACGCGGAGGTTCGGGTGCCGAATGACCTCATGTAGATCCTCGACGCGAAGCGCATCAAAGAGATCGGCGACGCCACCGAGTAGTCTGGTCAGAGCCGTTGTATAGTCCGGTGCGATTGTCCAGATCACGCGGTCCAGTTTTGCGCGGCCCCTGTAGTTTCCCGAGTCGGCGACGATCTCGACGGACGATCCTTTTTCCCAGCGACGAAATCTGAAACGCCCTGTCCCAATCACCGGAACACTGGTCTCACGAAGCTTGGTCACCGGAATTGTGTCGAGCTGGTGCGCCGGCAAGACGAGGGTCTGTGCCGCAGCGTCGAGGAATTGCGTCGGTGAACGAGCGTGGAACCAGAAAACGGGCGTCAATGAATCGCGAGCGGTAACTGAATCAATCATGCGCAGCTCAGAAGCGGCGCCACCGCCAAGAGCCGGATTCTTGTTCAATGCGAAGGTGAACTGCACATCGCTTGCAGTCACTGACTTGCCATCATGCCATCTCGCGTGCGGGTTGATGTGAAACGCGATGGAGAGGGAATCCTGCGACCAGTCCCAGGCGTCCGCCAACTCAGGTCGAAATCCACGGTCACCGCGGGTGTTCATGCTGGGGCCGACGTCGGCCAGATAGTCGTAGATCTGCTCCGTTATCTGCTTGCCCTGGGTTGTGTAAGTAAGCGGTGGAAAGAGGGTCCCAGGATCGGCGGTCGTCGAAATTACGAGGGTGCCGCCGAATTGATCCGGGGAGCTGTCCCGCGCGTTGTCCCGCGCGTTGTCCCGCGCGTTGTCCCGCGCGTTGTCCCCGCATCCCCACAGCAGGAGCAGCAGACAGGCGCTTCTGGCGAGTTTCATCGGCGAAAAACTAGTGCGCGCGACAACGATGTGAAGCGACTCTCGAGCCTGAGAAGGAATAGCCATTTAGTGATAAGGAATCGGCATTGACGCGCTTGACTATTTGTTGGAATGTCAGTGATAC
>CADDZN010000148.1 GCA_902812375.1 bacterium
ATGTTCACGCCGGTCCGGAGATAGGAGTCGCGTCGACGAAAGCTTTCACGAGCCAGGTGATCGCGCTGCTTCTCTTCACGCTCAAGCTCGCGCGTTTGCGCACTCTCTCGGTCGTCGACGGCAAAGAGATCATCGAGGAGATGCTCAGGATTCCGGCCAAGATCCAGAGTGTGCTCGAGCGCGCGCCGGAGATCGAAAAAATCGCCGAGGAGTTCAAGAACTCGCAGAACTTCCTGTACCTGGGTCGCGGCTACAGTTTCCCAACCGCGCTCGAGGGTGCGCTGAAGCTGAAGGAGATCAGCTACATCCACGCGGAAGGATATCCGGCAGCGGAGATGAAGCACGGGCCAATCGCGCTCATCGACGAGAAAATGCCAGTGGTGTTCATCACACCGCACGACTCGGTGTTCGACAAGGTCGTGTCCAACGTTCAGGAAGTGAAGGCGCGTGGCGGCCGCGTGATCGCGATCACGACACGCGACGAAGACGTTCTGGACGGAAAGCTGGATTACGAGTTCCGGATTCCCGAAACGAAGGACATGCTGACGCCCGTCCTGGCATCGGTGCCACTCCAGCTTCTTGCGTATTACATCGCGGTAAAGCGCGGGGCCAACGTCGATCAGCCGCGGAACCTCGCCAAATCCGTTACGGTGGAGTGAGAGCTGCGCGTCTTACTGCAGCGGGTTTCGCGGGCTGAAGTCCGCATCGGACAACGCGTAAGTGGGAAGATCGACAGAGGCTTTTTACTTCTCGTCGGATTCACGCACGGCGATACTGCAGAGAAAGTCGACTGGATGGCGGAGAAGACGTCCGGACTTCGGCTATTCGGCGACTCCGAAGGCAAAATGAATCTTGGACTCGCCGATGTCGGCGGTGCGCTGCTGGTGGTGTCGCAGTTCACTCTCTACGGCAACGCCGAAAAGGGAAAGCGTCCCAGCTTCATCGATGCAGCTCGCCCTGAGGAAGCGATACCGCTCTACGAGCGGTTCCTCGCCGCGCTCCGATCTCGCGGGTTGAAAGTCGAGAGCGGAGAGTTCGGAGCGATGATGGAAGTCGAGCTCGTTAACGATGGGCCTGTGACGCTCTGGCTCGAGCGGTGAGCGACTATCGCGTCGTACTCGCATCCTCATCGCCGCGGAGACGGGAGCTCCTCCGGCTCGTAGGGATTGAGCACGAGATATTCCCCTCCAATCTCGACGAGACAATGCATCCCGGCGAAACGCCCCGTGGACACGCCGAGCGTTTGGCTCGCGGGAAGGCAGCCGCCGTTGCGGAGAGGTGCCCCGATGCAATCGTAATCGCCGCTGACACAATCGTCGTCGTCGATAGCGAGGTCCTGGGCAAACCCGTGGACGCGAGCGATGCCGCCCGCATGCTCGGGATGTTGAGCGGTCGGGAGCACACTGTAATTACAGCAGTCGCCGTTTCCCTGGAGAGCGAGGTCCGGTCTGGTATCGAAGAAGTGCGGGTGAGATTTCGGCGCCTGCTCGATAGCGAGATCGAAGCCTACATCGCGACCGGTGAGCCAATGGACAAAGCAGGCGCCTATGGCATTCAGGGTTTCGGAGCGACGATCGTCGAGCGTGTCGAAGGAGATTATTTCGCGGTGATGGGGCTGTCACTCGTGAGGCTCGTTGCGCTGCTGCGAGAAATCGGCGTTGCGTACCGATTTGGCGCTCTCGAACCGTCCCGCGCATCTTCACGCAACTTGTAGTGCCCGCTATCGGCCGCGGTGCTTTTCTACTGTTATCGGCATCTCGCTCGCCTCTGGTCGTGGCACCAGGACGCCCAGCTCGGCGGCGCGTTCAGCCAGTCGTATCGCGTCGTCCGGAGCATGCACCTTTGCGTCATTGTCGAAATAGACGTACACATCGCGGCCGCTGCCCGGCGCCGTCCATCTGACAACACGCTCGGCCCACTCGTCGATCTCGTCATCGGTGTAGCCGCTTACATATAATTGGCGTGAGCCGTGTAACCGCACGTAAACGAAATCGGCGGTGACTTCCTCGGCGTACTCAAAGCTGTAAGTGGCTGGGAGTTGCCAGAGAAACGGACCAGTGAGTTTTCCCAGTGCGAGCACTCCGCTCGCGAAGAAATTGCCCAGCGCGTTCTCCGAACGAGTGAGTTTTAGGTTATGGGTAATGAAGCGTCCGCCCTTCAAAGCGAAAACGAAATTCCTGGCTGGGACTTCGCTCGCCCATCTGCGGAACACGGCGGGCGATTTGAGGCTGTAAAATGTCCCGTTCAGCTCGATTGAATTGAAAACACGGCTCGCGAACTCCAGCCATCGCTTCGTCGGCAAGCCAGGCGGGTAGAACCGGTTGCGCCACGGCTTGTAATCGTAGCCGCTGATGCCAATGAACGCACGCCCTTGCCTGACCGAGCCCTGGCGCTCGTTCTCACCGTTCTTCGTCGCTCGCTCCCGAGTTGGCGATCATCTCGCGGGCGCGCTCCATCACCCGTCGCTCGTTCTCGAAGGTGAGCTGAGTCGTGGCAACGTCGATAGATACCCACCGCGCCTCGTTCACCTCCCAATCGTGGTCGCCTGTGTCGCCCGACAAATACCGCAGCAGAAAGAAGTGGACGAGTTTGTGGAAACGAACTCGCTCGCCCTTGTCGAGACCGGCATACCAATATTCGATCGTCTCGATTTGCTGTACGACCTCGCTCTCGACGCCGGCTTCTTCCCGCGCTTCGCGCACGGCAGCCTTTTCCGGCTCCTCACCCTTTTCAACCAGACCTTTCGGTAGCTGCCAGCGGTTCTGGTTGCCGATGGCAACCAGCACGACATCGGTTCGACCGTCCTTACGCCGAAACACCACTCCGCCAGCAGATACCTGATCGCGTACGGGGAGGCGCGGGCGAGCTTTCGCCGCGGGCTTGGCGGATTTGCGCGGAGTCATGTCGACAACGACGCATATCGCGTCTTCCACACGGCAATCTTCTCGAGTACGTCTTTCGTCTCGATGCGCATCATCCGCCCCGGGCGATTCTCCATCGAGATCGGATAATTCTCGCCAGGATCGCCGTATGCATCGATCACCAGGTCGTGAAATTTTCGGTAAGGGCCCGTCCGCTTCGGATTGGTGTACCCCATCAAGCTGATCACCGGCCGATTTAGTGCGACGCTCATGTGCAGCGGACCAGTGTCGGGCGAGATGACAAGCGCCGAAGCATCGAGTATGGAAACGAGCTTCCGCAATCCACTTCCCAGCTCCGACCGTGGTCGATGGGACGTACTCGCAAGTATCTGTCGCTCGGCGGCGCGCTCACGCTCCGAGGTTCCGCCAACCAGCACGACCTGCATTCCATATCGAGCGTGCAGGACATCGCATACCTCGGCCCATCGGCTCGGAATCCAGTCTTTTTCCGGTTTGCTCGTCGCGACAACGAGCGAGGCAATCGGACGGTCGGTCGAGGCCACAAATTCCCGCTGCCACGCGCGCTCGTTCGGCCAGGGGCCGAGGTCCCACTCGACGGGCTCCGCGGACACGCCGAGCGCCGCAAGAAACTCGAAGTATTGATCCTGTACGTGCTGGACAGGATGTGCCGGAATTTTCCGGTTCGTGAAGAGCCAGTTGAAGTCGCGAGCGCGAGCGCGATCGAAGCCCAGCTTCACTGGAGCCTTCGTGAACGCCGTCACGATCCCCGCCTTGAAGTAGACCTGGAGGTCGATGACCAGGTCAAAGTGCCTTCGCGCCAGCTCCGCGCGAATATCAGCGAACGCGCGCCATCCGTGCCGGCGATCAAAGATGATTATCTCGTCGACCGAACGATGTCCCCGGACGAGACTCGCCGGCGCGGGTTGCAGAATCCAGGTGATGCGAGCTGCGGGGTTGGCGCGCTTCAATGCATTCAACACGGGTAGCGTGTGCACGGCATCTCCCACCGCGCTCATCATGACGACGCAAATGTTGTCCGGGACACCTGGCACGCGCGGCACGCTCACTCGATTGTATGAAGCCGCAGATATTCCTCATCTTCAGCGGAGTAGGGAAGTCCTTCCGTGTCGCGCCATTTCCGCAGCGAGCGAATGAGCCTGTCGAGGTTTGCCTTTGCAATTAGCGGCGAGCCGGGCGCGCTGAAGTGGACGCGATCAACGTCGAGCACGTGCGCGTCGAGTCCCTCACCTTCGCCAGCGGTGAGGAGCACGTTCTTGAGATTCAAGTCCGGGTGATGCGCTCCGGCGTACGTGAGTGACTTGAGGAGCTTCACCACGGCATCGAGAACCATTACCCGGTGATCGTGGTCGGTGACCTTCGCCAACACAATCGAGAGGTCGTGGCCGTTCGCGATCTCTCTCGTTGCTACATCCGATCTGCGAAGCACCCAGTTGAGCGGATAGGAAACGTACGCGACGACTTCGGGGGTGCTGACGCCGCTTGCCCGGAGTCGGAGCGATGCAATGAGCTCGCGGAAGCCGCGCGTCGGAAGCACGAACAGATCCTTACTGAATTTCGCGATCCAGCCGCCGCGCATGTTGTGCCGGACCACTACCCTTCCGCACGAGCCGGGCAGATTGACGGCGAACACCGGCGCTCTGCCAACAAGCGGCACCGCGTCGGGCTGCTTGGCGGCGTAATCGTAGAGACTCTCTTTTTCGACTATCGACCGGATAATGCTCGAGCATGCCCTGGTTGCCACTACCCGAGCGCCACCTGCCGTGAACCGTTCGTATGACGGAATCGAGAAGCCGACCATCTACTCGGCTTGCCGCGGAGTATGTCGCACCGATGCAATGGCGCTCAAAAGCGCCTGGGCTTTGCTTTGCGTCTCTTCCCATTCGCGTTCGGGAACTGAATCAGCCACAATGCCCGCGCCTGCCTGCACCGATGCGATTCCATCCGCGACGATGCACGTGCGAATCGTGATGGCGAGATCCATCCGCTTGCCGCCGGCGGCAATGTATCCTACCGCTCCCGCGTACGGGCCACGCGCCACTGGCTCCAGCTCGTCGATTATCTCCATCGCTCGCACCTTTGGCGCGCCCGTCATTGTGCCCGCCGGAAACGTCGCGCGAAATACATCCAACGCTGAGAGACCATCGTTCAAATCGCCTTCGACCTGACTGACTATGTGCAATACGTGTGAATACTTCTCCACTTTCATGAGCTCCGTAACCTTCACCGTGCCGTACTTCGCCACTCGTCCGACATCGTTCCGGCCAAGATCCACGAGCATCACGTGCTCGGCGCGCTCTTTCTCGTCTGCGAGAAGCTCGGCCGACAACTCCTCATCCTGAGCCTTCGTTGTGCCGCGCCGGCGCGTTCCCGCGATTGGCCGCAGAGTGATATGACCATCGGCGACACGAACAAGCAGCTCCGGAGAGCTGCCCACAATCTCCATTCCATCCAGTACCAGGTGATACATGTACGGCGAAGGGTTGAGCGCGCGAAGAGCCCGGTAGAGATCCGCAGGATCGAAATCGAGCGGGACGTCGATGCGGCGCGACAGCAATGCCTGAAAGCAATCACCGGCGCGAATGTATTCCTTGATTCGCTCGACATGCGCGACGAAATCCGCGCGCGCGTAGCTCGACTTTCCCTCCGGCGCCCTGGCGGAAAGGTCTGGGGAGATTGGTAAGAGTCGCGCCGGTGCTCTGAGTCGATCGAGGATTTCATCGAGCTCGTCACTCGCCTGGGTATACAGCAGCTCGAGCTCGTTTTCTCCTGCGCCCTTCGGCACCGGAACTGAAATCACGACCCGCGCTCGTCCGTGCAGATTGTCGAGGATCACGAGCGAGCGTGTCGACACGAACAATGCGTCCGGTGTGTTGAGGCCGTTCGGCGGACGTTGCGGGAGTCTCTCGATCAGACGCACGGTGTCGTAGCTGAAAAATCCGACGACACCGCCCCAGAATTCGCCCAGCTCAGGAACGTTTGCCGGCTGCACGCCGTCGACGAGCACCGACAGGTCAGCGAGCGGATCCTTCGGCGACCTGGCGTTGTGCCAGCCGCGTTCGGCGGTCCAGTCTTCGACGACACCCTTCTGCAGTCTCCAGGCCGAGCGTGGGTCGGAGCCGAGATAGGTGTAGCGCGACCAGGTCTCGCCGCCCGCGGGGGCGGACTCGAGGAGAAACGCGAAAGGCCCGCGGCGTATCTTCGAGAACGCGGACACCGCGGTATCGGTGTCGAGCAGACAATCCTTCCACACGGGAACGAGTGTCGCGCCTTTCGCGCGCTCCTTGAACTCGGTGAAACTCACTTCGACACGCGCGTTACGTTCGAGCGCGATTGCTCCCGCTTATCCGCCAACTAACTTTCCTCCATGAGAGTCCGCGCGGTAATTGTTCTGGCCACGGTTTTTCTCGCGAGCTCGGTCAAGGCGCAAACGTGGAACGACGCGCGCACACGCGCGCTCGTCGAGCGCGCGACGGAGCGCAGAGCTAGCCAGCTTGCTGATACCGGCCTCGTCGACTACAAAGCTACTGCACACGGTTACGTAACATTCCTCGCGCAATTCGGAGAAGGATTTCGCGAGCCGCCAAAAATCGTGAAAGCCGACGAGCTCGGGCTGGAAGTCTATTGGCGCGCGCCCGATCTGAGCAAGCAGCGAATCATGGGTCGGCGCGATACGCTTCTCCTTCCCACCGATATCAACTATCACCGCGACCACCTGGGCATCGTCCAGAACAATTTCAGAAACGTCATCCGCATCGGTGAAGGCGATGAGGTTCGGGACGTACCTCACCCGCTCTCGCCGGTGGGACTCCAGGAATATGACTACGCGATCCACGACTCACTCCAGATTCGCCTGGGTGATCGCGTGCTCGATGTCTACGAGGTCAGGCTCAAACCAAAGGACGACCAGAAACCGCGCGCCGTCGGGGCTGTTTACATAGATCGTGAGAGCGGGGAAGTGGTGCGCATGGCGTTCAGCTTCACCCGCGCCGCACTGATCGACAAGGACCTCGAGGACGTTTCGATAGTTCTCGAGAACGCGCTCATCGAAGGCCGTTTCTGGCTTCCGCGACGCCAGGAGATCGAGATACGCCGCACAGGTTCGTGGCTCGACTATCCCGCCCGGGGCATCATCCGCGGCCGCTGGGAGATCTGTTGCTACTCGATCAATACTGGAATCCCGCCCAGCTTCTTCGCCGGCCCGGAGATCGTGATGGCTCCGCCAGCAGAGCGAGCGGCGAGGCCATTTCCGTTCACTGGGCAGGTTCTCGATTCGCTGCCTCCAGATGTGCGAGCGGTTACCGATGAGGACGTCAAGCGAGTGCAGGACGAGGCTCGCTCCCTCGTGCGGGAGCAGGCGTTGGCGCGAACGAGGAGTCTGGCGTTCTCAGCTCGGCGCGTGTCGGACATTGCACGCTTCAATCGCGTCGAAGGGCTGGCGTTGGGCAGTGGGTTCCTCCAGCGAATAGGCGGCGGATTCGATGTCGCGGCTTCCGCGCGATACGGCTTCAGTGACAAGCAGGTGAAGGGGCGCGGCGCGTTGGAGTATCGAACGGGCGCCGGCTCGTCGGTAATCCTCGCGGGAAGCCGTAGCTACCGGGATGTGAGTGACGATCAGGAGACCTCTCTCGTTCTCAACAGCATCTCGGCACAGGAGTTTGGGAGCGACTATACCGATACCTATGACGCTCGCGGCGTCTCACTCGCGTGGGCGCTGGCCCCAGTTGGCTGGCGACCGTCGATCGAGGTTGCGTACGAGAGACACCAGCCGCTCTCGGTTCACGCGCGGCCCGCGAC
>CADDZN010000149.1 GCA_902812375.1 bacterium
ACATCGCGCAGGATCTGATCGGGGCGTTCGACAAGTACTGCGAAGAGACTACCGCGGCCTAAATTCGTCGGCCTAGAATTCGTCGCGCTGGCGCCTTTCGATAAAGGGCTGGCCGTCCGGCAGAGTTTTCGGCTCGACCTCTCTGCCGGTGTCCTTGAGAACGCGTCCGCGAATGAAGGACACCGTGCCTCCGAGAAGGAGCGCCCAGAGCGAAACGCCTAGCACCCGCCAGAACAAGACCCCGGTGAGCATGGGCTGCCAATCGGTGAACTCCGCTCGCGCGGTGCCCCACGGTTCCCGATGCAGCGAGATCAGAATCAGGCTCACTGCCATCTCGCCCGCGGTTTCGACAATCGCGAAGAGCGGTGCTCGCCACGGCCACTCGCGCACGGGAAATCTTCCCAGATGCAGCGTCGCCATGCCGAGTAGAAAGAGAGAGCCGAGGACGAGTGCGGCGCCAAGGTAAGAGCTGGTAGGCGTCCCATGGGTGAGGACGAGAGCGCGAAAGAGGCGGATGACGATACCAGTGATCAGCGCCAGCTCGAATGGCGATCGCGCGATCCTGGCAAATGCGGCCGGCTCCTCGAAGTCCCACTCACTGGGCTTGAAAGGGCGGCGACGGTGCTCGGCTGAGCGGGCCTTCGTCACGCGCTCCAATGTAGTTCGCACACGGGTAGCGTCCATAGATTTTCCTGCATGATCGGGAAGGAAAAGCTCAAACCTTCCAATTCGACGCGGGACGGGCGTCGTGAGTAACTAGCTGAGCAGTTACCTGATCCAATGGCCAATTCTCTTCCACCGGATGTCGGTGATGAATGGCAGCGGCCGATCGCTGTCGTCGGCGTTGTAGGAGTAGTAGACGAAGAGCGGCTTGCCGCGAACATTTTCCCGCGGCACGAACCCCCAGTAGCGGCTGTCCTTCGAGTTGTAGCGGCTGTCGCCCATCATGAAGAGTCGTCGTTGTGGGACGACGAGCGGGCCCCAGTTATCATGAGTAGGTTGGGCCGGCGCTGGTCCGAATCGCGAAGACTTGAGCGCGACTTTTTTCTGCCAGTCGAACAGCGGATCCACCGAGTTCGCGATGGCGGGATCTACTTGCGTCTTGATACCATAGCCCTGACGTTGGGCGATACCGTTCAGGTACAAGAGCCCGTTGCGCATGTAGATCGTGTCACCCGGCGTGCCAACGAGTCGCTTGACGAGCGTGGGCGTGGGATCGTGTCCAAGCGAATCTTCATCCGCCTGGTACGGCGAGACGAACACGACGACATCGCCGCGCCGCGGCTCCCTGAAAGCGGGAAGGCTTGATCTCGTGAATGGGATGTGAGCTCCGAAGATTGCCTTGTTGACAAAGAGCCAGTCGCCAACGAGCAGCGTCGGGATCATGCTGCCGGAGGGAATGCGATAAGCCTCGACGACGAACGCGCGCAGGAGGAGAAAGATCGCGATCGCGCCGGCGATCGATTTGAAGTTCTCCCAGAAACTTGCGAGCCAGGATCGCTGCGAAACGGGGCGCGCCTTTTGAGCGCGCCCCGTCTTGGATGGAGTTGCCAAAGAGCTTAGGTGTTTCTGAGGTGTTTGTTGACGAGTCGGGTCATCTCGAACATTGAGACCTGATTGCGGCCGAAGATCGGGCGGAGGTTCTCGTCGGCGTTGATCATGCGGCGGTTCTTCTGATCCTGAAGACCTTTACGCTTGATGTAGCCCCATAGTTTCTTGGTGACTTCGGTACGCGGCATCGGCGAGCTGCCCACGATGTTCGAGAGCTCTGCATCTGGCTGCATCGGCTTCATGAATGCTGCATTCGGTGTGCGCTTCTTTCCTGACGAAGATGATTTGCGGCGGCTGCTCTTGCGACCACCCTTCTTCGCCGCGCTCTTTCTTCCGCCTGACCGCGATGACTTACGGGCTGAAGACTTCCGGGACGAGGACTTCTTTCTTCCTCCGCTCTTCTTTTTAGCTGCCATCTTGTCTCCTGGTTTGGTGATCGGATTGCAAGCTGCTACAGAGTGAAAATGCCGTCCGTCAGCGGAGCAAACTATAGCGCTGCAGGGCGAAAGCAAGGTAATTCGAATAGTTTCCCTATGAAAAACGCGCGATCCCAGAGGGGAAATGAGGTTTTTTCCCGGTCTACAGGTCCCGACCGACGATTCACTTTTTGATCCAGCCCTCGAGGAGCTTCATCATTTTTAGGTCGTAGGGGTCGGGCGAATCATCGTCATCGGCGATGTCGTAATTCTTCTGTGGTGTCTCGAGAATCAGAGGAATTCCACTGCTTCGACGATCCTGCATCAACCACTCGAAGGGCTCCTTCCCAATCTGGCCGTCTCCTATGAGAACGTGCCTATCCTTGTTCGAGCCGAGCTCGTATTCGCTGTCGTTCAGATGGAAAAACGAAGTGGGCTCTCCCGCCGCTTCCTCGAATTCATCGAGCACTGATGCGAGCGCTTTCCTCGAGGATTTGATGTCGTAACCCGAGGAGAAGAGGTGACACGTGTCCAGTCCGTAGCCTGTTCTCGCTCTCAGCGCCTTCGGCACCGCCGCCAGGATCTGGCCGACTTCCGCCGCGGTTTTCCCCATAGTCTTCCCTGCACCAGCGGTATTCTCGACGAGTAGTCTGGTATCCGAATCGACCGTCTTGAGTGCGTCGACAATTGCTTTCGCGATTCGTTTGGCTGAATCGCTTCGATCGCTCGCGCCTGCCGAGCCTGGGTGGAAGCAGACAGCGCCGACGCCAAGCGCGCTCGACCGTTCGAGCTCCTTGGTGAGGCCCGCACTCGCGCGCGTCCATTTGTCCTCCTCCGGGGTCGCGACGCTCAACACGTAGGCCGCGTGTACGACGACATTCGCCGGTTTGATCCTGGTTTTCGCCAGGGCAGCCTTGAAGCGCGCCACGCGCTCCGGCTTGATTGTCGACTTGTCGCCATAGAAGCGTGGAATCGCCGTGAAAATCTGGAGCGCCGTCATCCCACCATTCCCCGCGCGGAGGGCCGCCATGTCGATCCCGCCGTTGTCGATGGTGTGCGCGCCGAGGTATCGAGGCATACTGCGGGACTGTGCAAGTACTCTACCGCGAGCGTCGAGCGCGCGAGTAACGGCCGGCTGTCGCGGCGTCGTGCACAAGGTTTGATTATAGGCTGGACCTAGGCCTGGACCATGCGAAACCTGATCGTTCTTCTATCCCTGCTCTGGATCGCACCCCGAGCGTTGCCCGCTCAGTCGGGAAGCGATGTTCTGACAGGACTCGTCACCGATCTTGCCGGGCGTCCGGTGGCAGACGCACAGGTCAGCGCAACGTCGCTCGGCACCGGCGTGACTCGCTTCAAGACAACGGACGAAAACGGCCGATATGAGATCTATTTTCCGGACATAGCGCCGAGCTACGCGATAACGGTAAAGCGCATCGGTTTCAGCCCGGTGCAGCGCACTATCACGAGGCGCACGAAGGCCGCCGAGAAGATGACGATAGATCTACAGTTCGGCGGCACGCCTGTGGCATTGTCGGTCGTCGAGGTGAACGGGAGATCAGACGCGCCCGCACTGCGGGAAATCGAGAAAGCGCCCGCCGGTGAGATCTCGATTCCGAATCCGGTCGCCGACATCCTCGCCCTCAGAGATTCGCTGCATCTGAGCGCCGTGGAGATCGTCGCCCTCACTGACCTTTCCGACAGTCTTCGGGCGAGGAATGGCAGGATTTATCAGAGCATACGCTCCTTGCTCGCAAAGTCGCAGGAAGCCGGCGACGTCACGCAAATGGCGGGGAGCGTAGCGCTGATGCTGGAAGAAGCATCGGGGAACACAGCTCGTGCCATCGACGCGGCGCAAAAAGTACTGCGTCCGGAGCAGTGGCTCGTTCTCCCAGCGGGAATCCGGGACCGTTCTGCGCCGTCTCTGGTGAGCGGCGCGAAGTAAAGCCAGTCACTTCCAGAGTCCGACTCTGAACCCAACCTGGTCCGCCGTCTGTCCCTCGGAATTCGGGACAGGCTTCTTCCACCACACCATAATCTTTCGATGGTCGAGTGCGACCCAGGGCCTCACCGCTTCGATATCATCCGGAGTTGCCTCGCCCCGCCCCTCGAAGATGTGCCCCGTTGTGTGTGAGAGGACTATTCCTATTCTTGGCGTCGTAGCGTTGGGGTCCTCGAACACTACGACGACGCTGTCACCATTAGCGGCGATGCTTGCTTCCGAGGGACGATTTCCGTAGACCACCGGCACGGGTGCGTGGAACATGGCGCCATTGTCCATCGAGTGGGCGACGAATACGCCAGGCCCGTCAGCCGCCTCGAGAAAGTAAACCGCGTGGAGGTAGCGATGCGGTTGATCATAGAAAATTGCCGGGGATGGTCGGTCACAGCCGCGTCGACCACGATCCCGCGCATCGACGATTAGTGGCTGCTGCCAGGTTGCGCCACCATCGGCGGAATGCTGCGCCAAGAGCACTACGCTGCTGTCGGCACGCGATGCCCACCATATTCTGAAGAGATCAGATCCGGCGCTCGCGCTACGGATGGAGCGAAGGCACGGCGACGGCGCGTCTTTGATCGCTGGCAGATTTGCGCTCAGAACGGCACTCCTCGCGTCCGGGTCGCCCAGTTGTGATCGGCGATAGGTGACATCGCCCCACTCGACCGGCTCGCTCACACAGGCGCCGAGCGCAAGCAGAGCGACGCAGCAACATGACATTGCGATCGAACGTGCCGGAATAGCGAGTCTCGCGCAGTATCTCATCCGTGCACGTTAGTCATTGGCGCGTCAGCCCGATATCTTTCGAAAAGTATCTCGCGCCCGTCAAAACCAGGGAATTCAGCATGTCGACCTCCGCTATTCGCCCAAAGCGCGTTTCATCCGCCAGCCGTTCCGCGCCCTCTGAAAATGATGGACTGGGAGTGGAGAGCGTCGAGCCCCGTCGTGCGGCCGCCGTGCTGTCGGGATTCAACGGAACCCGAAGAGTTCCTCCGCCGGTCAACGAGCCGATCAAGAGCTACGGTCCCGGGTCTCCCGAGCGCGCAGAGCTGAAGAACCGACTGAAATCGATGTCCGCAGAGCGTATAGACATTCCGCTGATTATTGGCGGCGCGGAGATCAGGAGCGGCGACGTTGCGCAGTCGGTGATGCCTCATAAGCACCGGCACGTGCTGGCCGATTGGCATCGCGCGAGCGCTGAGCACGTCGACCTAGCGGTGAAGTCGGCGCAGCAGGCGGCGAGAGAATGGGCGAACTGGGCATGGGAGGATCGCGCCGCGGTTTTTCTGAAGGCGGCGGAGCTACTCGCGACCAAGTGGCGAGCGACACTGAACGCGGCAACGATGCTGGGGCAGTCGAAGACGGCGTTTCAGGCCGAGATCGACTCCGCGTGCGAGCTGATCGATTTCTGGAGATTCAATCCTCACTACGCGCAGAGTCTCTACGACGAGCAGCCGTTGAGTGACCGGACGATGTGGAACCAGCTCGATTATCGGCCACTCGAGGGGTTCGTGTACGCGGTAACGCCTTTCAACTTCACTTCGATCGCCGGAAACCTTCCGACCGCGCCGGCGTTGATGGGCAACACCGTTATTTGGAAACCAGCGTCGAGCGCGATGTTGAGTGCGTACTACATCATGAAACTCCTGGAGGAAGCGGGCCTCCCTCCGGGAGTGATCAACTTCGTTCCCGGTGATCCGGGAATGATTTCCGACAAGCTGCTGGCGCATCGAGATCTGGCGGGTGTGCACTTCACCGGCAGCACCGCGGTCTTCAACAGCATGTGGAAGACGATCGGCGCGAGTATGTCGCGCTACAAATCGTATCCGAGAATTGTTGGGGAGACGGGCGGGAAAGATTTCATAGTCGCGCACCGGTCGGCAGATCCAGCGGCGCTCTCCGTTGCCATCGCGCGCGGCGGGTTTGAATACCAGGGACAGAAGTGTTCGGCCGCGAGCCGCGTCTACATACCGGAGTCGATCTGGCCTGAGGTACGAGATCGCACCGTCGCCATCATGAAGGACATTCGGATGGGTGATGTCACTGATTTCCGGAACTTCATGGGAGCGGTGATCGACAAGAAAGCATTCACGAAGATCTCCGAGTATCTGGAGCACGGACGCAAGAACGCGACGGTGGTTGCCGGTGGCGTTGCTCGGGGTGAGAGCGGGTATTTCATCGAGCCGACGCTAATTGAAACGAAAGATCCCGCGTACCGGTTGCTGTGCGAGGAGATCTTCGGGCCGGTAGTGACGGCGCACGTCTACCCGGATGCGAAGTGGGCGGAGACGCTGAAGATTGTGGACGAGACCTCACCCTATGCGCTGACTGGAGCGGTGTTCGGCACGGACCGGCAGGCAATCCGCGAGGCAGCGCTGGCTCTGCGGAATGCGGCGGGCAACTTCTACGTGAACGACAAGCCGACGGGCGCGGTGGTTGGGCAGCAGCCATTCGGCGGCGCTCGCGGATCGGGCACTAATGACAAAGCGGGGTCGAAGCTCAATCTCGTGCGGTGGATCAGTCCCCGGTCAGTCAAGGAGACGTTCTCTCCGCCGGTGGATTATCGCTACCCGTTCATGCAGGAGGAGTAGAGCGCTTTCTTGTGGCCACTCGCACTTAAGATCTCTGATCGGACTGGCTCCGAGGTGCTTCGAATGGCGAAAAGGTTCGAGGGTTGAACTACGCGGAAACAGCCGCGGAAGAAAGCTGAAAAAGGCGGAGTGGATCAGAGTGGCGTCTAGAGACTCTCTCGCCAGGCTCCTTTCTTTTTGTTATTTGCATTGAGAAATCTCTCTGGCGCTCAGAAGCCTGCCCGAGCGGCTGTTCCCAAGAAATCCCAGCTCTGGAGCTCGGAACTCTTACGCCACTGGGAGCGCCTCCGCCTTTTTTCCGCTTCTTCCGCCGCATCCGCGTAGTTCAACCCTCGAACCTTTTCGCCATTCGAAGCACCTCGGAGCCAGTCCGATCAGAGATCTTAAGTGTTAATGGCTGGTCAAGCGCGAGCCTGAGCACTTGGCGCAGAGGTTGCTCTCCTCGCACTACCGGCTTCGACGACGAGATGAGCACCGCTACAGAGCCACAAATAGACGCGGATCAGTTACAGGTTTCGCGGATCCGCGCATTGAGGGGACCCAACTATTGGCGGCTCGCACCGGTAATCGCCTGCGACGTGCAGCTCGGGTCTTTAGAGCAAGTCACTTCCGCGGATATTCCCGGCTTTTACGACCGCCTCACGCAGGCAATTCCCACGCTGGCGGAACACCACTGTACGCGCCAGGAGCCTGGCGGATTTCTCGAGCGATTACGAGAAGGTACACACCTGCCCCACATCCTCGAGCACGTTTCCCTGGAGCTGCAATCTCTTGCCGGATGTGAGGCGAGCTTCGGCCGAGTGGTGCCGTCCGGCGATCCGGACACGTGGTGGGTGATCGTCGAGTACGAGGAAGAAGCGGTCGGCCTGCAAAGCATGCGGGACGCGGTCAAGATCGTTCGCGCCTGCATCGCGGACGAGGAGTTGAACGTCGGGGCGATTCTCGAGCAGCTCTGCTCGCTCTACGAGGAAGTGCGCCTCGGACCTTCGACTGCTGCCGTCGTCGAGGAAGCGAAGAGACGCGGGATTCCCGTCAGGCGCCTCAATAACTATTCGCTCGTGCAGCTCGGCCTCGGCAAAAATCTTCGGCGTATTCAGGCAACGCTTTCCGATTACACCAGCTCTATCG
>CADDZN010000150.1 GCA_902812375.1 bacterium
CTTCTACGGAGGTCGAGCGAGAAACGTGAGCTCGGTGGCAGGATGGGAGCGTGACGCCGATCGGGGGTCCAACGGAATCGCCATTGCGCCCTCCAACACGCTCGCGCATCACGCACTTCTCCTCATCAATCCCCACACATCGTTTTTCTTCCGCGCCGAGGTGCAGGTAGCGAGTCAGCAGGGTCTCGACGCTTATGGCGCGGTGACGTGGGGACAGTTCTTCGTCTATCAGGGGTTTAACAACCGTGCGGGCTGGATGCACTCGTCCACTGGTGCTGACAACATCGACGAATACCTGGAGACCATATCGAAACGCGGTGACCACTTCGTCTATCGCTACGGCGTGGAGGAGCGGCCCGTAACCGAGGAGAGAGCCGTCATTCGCTACAAGACGCCCACGGGAATGGCGCAGAAGGCTTTCACTATTTATCACACCCACCACGGACCGATTGTTCGTGAAGCAAATGGCAAATGGGTGGCCGTGAGACTGATGCAGCGCCCCGTCGACGCGCTGATCCAATCGTTCACGCGAATGAAGGCACGGAATCTCAAATCGTTCCGCCAGACGATGGAGCTGCACACGAACTCGTCCAACAACACGACGTTCGCCGACGCTGACGGAGACATCGCGTATTTCCATTCCAATTTCATTCCGCGCCGCGACACGTCCTTCGACTGGAATAAGCCAGTCGACGGTAGCGATCCGCGGACTGAATGGCACGGCGTGCTGTCGATCGACCAGAGTCCGAACGCGATCAATCCGCCGAACGGCTGGGTCTTCAATACCAACAACTGGCCGTGGTCGGCTGCGGGACCATTCAGCCCCAAGCGCTCGGACTTTCCCTCCTATGTCGAGAAGAGCACGGAGGAATCACCGCGCGGGCGCCATGCGCTGATGGTTCTCCCCGGTAAAAAAGATTTTACCATCGCATCGCTCATCTCGGCTGCCTACGACAGCTACTTGCCATCGTTCGCGCGAATGATACCGGGACTGCTCAAGTCGTACGACAATCTTCCCGCGTCCGATCCGATGAGAGCGAAGCTCGCTGATCCCATCGCGGCGCTGCGGGCCTGGAATTATCGCTGGGCCGCGAACTCCGTTCCGACATCAGTCGCCGTGTTCTGGGGAGAGGATCTCTACAATCGCGTCGGCGCAGAAGCACGGCGAGCCGGGATGTCCGCTGAGACTTATATCATCGATCGCGCGACAGATGCCGAGCGTCTTCAATCCCTCGATGCAGCGACGACGAAACTACAGCGCGACTTCGGGAGCTGGAAAACGCAGTGGGGGGACATCAACCGGTTCCAGCGCATCACAGACGACATCTTTCCCAGGTTCGACGACTCTGCGCCGAGCATTCCGGTTCCGTTCACATCATCGAGATGGGGATCGCTTGCGTCGTTTGCAGCGCGCCAATATCCCGGAACGAAGAAGTGGTACGGCACCAGCGGCAATAGCTTCGTCGCCGTAATCGAGTTCGGCGACAGCGTGCGCGCGAGAGCGATCACCGCCGGTGGTGAGAGTGGCGACCCATCGTCGCCTCACTTCAACGACGAGGCGGTGCGCTACAGCACCGGCAATCTCAGAGAGGTGTACTTCTATCCCTCACAGCTCAAGGGCCACACCGAGCGGGTGTATCATCCGGGCGAAATAGCTCGACGCGCTTCCGCTCAGAATCCCGACGTTAGTCCAACGGATGGCGCTCGTCCGGCGACAGCGGGAGGAGCTGCTGAGTTGCTGCCACGATATCGTCAACACTCACTGGCCGCACGAGCACCCGTTGCCACGGTCCATCAGGCGCAGCAATGGTAGGGCGCGCGATCAGTATTGTCGCAGGCGCTCCATGGAGCGAGAGCAATCGAAGGAGCTGCTCCTTGTCGCCGCGTACCACTGATTGATCAAGGATGATGAGTTGGACGGGGCCACGCTCCGGCTCGTCGCGTCGAATGCGGAGCGCCGAGCTGAGAGTGCGCGTGCCGACGGCATCGTAACCGACTTCACGAAGCGCCGCGCGCAGCAGCGCCCGAGGCCACTGCTCCGGCATCACGATCAACACTCGAGGTGCAGGCCTGGATTTTGATGCGGTCAAGTCAGTTATCCTGCAGTGTTACTGAAAAATAAACGCGAGCGAATGACGAACTTGCCCTCCCCAAACCAGTCATCAGATGAAGTCACTCATCCTTAGCGCCGGAAGACTTTCGCTGCCGGGCGTTTTCCTCGCCCTCTCAACTGTTGCATGCGGTCACAAGCCGGACACGAGTCAGGATACGACTCAGATCTCTCAGACCTCGCAGCCGACAAACCCCAACGCGCCGATCCTTCTCCGCGGCACCGTCACGAGCGTCTCGACGAACCAGGTCGCCCTCAAATCCGACACCGGCACTATCACGGTAGCAATCACGCAGCCGTTCCATCTCTACACGCGCGAGCCCAGTGACCTTTCGCATGTGAAAGAGAACACATTCATCGGCGTGACGACGGTGAAGCAGCCCGATGGATCCGAGCGCGCAACCGAGATCCATATCTTCCCCGAAGAGCTGCGCGGCCTTGGTGAAGGAAGTCACATGATCGGGCCAGATACTACCTCGAGCCACAGCCGCATGACGAATGGCAACGTGTCACAGTCGCGCATGACCAACGGAACGGCATCGCAATCGAGGATGTCGAACGGAAACGTGAGCAGCACGAACGGGACAAGCCTCGTCGTTCAGTACGCCGGTGGTTCGCAGAACGTCACCGTCCCTCCGAACACACCTGTCACCGAGCTGAAGCTCTCCTCCAGGAACATCGCGGTCGGAGATCAAGTAGCGGTGATGGCAAAGAAAAACGCCGACGGATCCCTTACTGCTGATAAAGCAGTCTCCACGAAACGCTGACGTGAGGTCCGCCGCGCGCTCACTGTCCCTGGGCGGCCGACCGTAGAGCTCTTGTGAGAACGCGATCGAGCGCATTCGCGAACGCCTGCCTCTCGCGGATGCCGTACGGTGCATGACCGCCCGTCTCTACGCCGGTGCTGCGCAGGCTCTCCATGAAATTGCGCACCGATAATCGCTCGCCAATCATTTCGGGTGTGTATTCATCTCCCCGTGGATCGATGACGATTACCCCTTTCGGCACCAGGATCGCCGCGAGCGGAATGTCCGCCGTAACAGCGACATCACCCGTGAGCGCGTTTGCGGCGATGTAGTCATCCGCTACATCAGGCCCGCCTTCGACACGCACTGTAGAAAGAAAGCGATAGCCGAGCGGCAACACGAGACGCTGATTCGCGACGAGAATCGTCTCGAGCGCCAGACGCTCCGATGCGCGGAAACAGATCTCCTTCACATCCCTGGGCGCCGCATCAGCATCGAGCCATAGCTTCATCGCCGAGCCTGGGACTCGTCGACGGTCGATTCGCCAACTACTACCGTCGGCTTCCCCGGACCTGGCTCCCCGCCCTCCGGCGCCGGAACCTTGGTGGAATCACCGCCTTCGTCAGCGCGCTTCTCCTCGCCAATCTCTGGCAGCGCCGAGCTCTTGATCCAACCATGCTCCGCCGCATGCTTCGCCGCGTCGAGCGTGTGCTCGGCGAGCACGAGCGTCGAGCCCGCGGCGAGAACTTCCTGACCGAGTTTTTTCACCGAGGCAGAGCGCTCGGTGCTGCGCGTGACGTCGCGGATGTAGATCGCCCTTACACGATCCCGAAATTCAGCGACGATCCGTTGATAGATCTCGGGATCCTGTTGGCTGCTGTCACCAATGAGAATGAACTGCATCTCCGGATGCAGCGCCATGATATCTCTGATGATGGCGCTCTTGTGATCGGCATGTCGTGACGCGGCCAACATCTCGAGCCCAATATCCCAGTCTCGCAGAATCAGCGGACCGCGCGGAATCTTCTGGATGTCCATGAACTCGGCAATCACGTCGTAGATGTTCCATGGGCTGCTGGATACGAAGTAGATGGGGTTCTTCTCGTTGCCGGCCGCACCATCGCGGAGGGCGCGGTAAAATGCGGCGACGCCCGGAAACGGCAATCTCGTCCGCGCATTGCCGAGCATTACTGTGCGGGCTGCCTGAAGAAAGTTGGACACGCGCGACTGGATGACAGTATCGTCGATGTCGCTGATGACACCAAATCGTGCCGTCGGGGGAGGAATGAGGATGTCGCCGGTTCCCGAAACGCTGGTGACGCCCTCATGCAACGGCGCGATGAGAGAAACCCTGTACTCCCGCCACTCCTCGTCACCTGAGAGCGGCCGACCGAGATCGAGCCAGCCAGTGAAGAATCCTTCGTCGTCCGCCGTGAGATCGGTCGATGTGTCAGCGAAGTCAAGCGCGAGCCGTGCGAACGGGATCGGATCAGCCTCGGCGCGACGATAGGTATTGAGAAGGTTCCGGAAGATCGAGTCGGAGTCGGTGCTGACGCTCACGGTGCGCTTTTCCAGCGCGCGGCCGTACACGCGGGCGCGAATCGCGTTTCCGAATCCGCGATAAGCGAGAATCTAGATCGGGTCGTCCTGCAATGCAGCACCAACCGCCCGAGCCGCGCCACGGATTTGTTTTCCGAGATCGCCGAGTAGTTCCTCGAATCGCCCTGCCCAATCGGTCATAACGCTCTCCTGCATCGAACCTCTTGCGAAGGATGGGCCAATGTCGCATCTGCACTGATTAAGGAGGAGTGATTTGGGAACACTGATTTTCCTGGCCGTTCTGATCACGTTTGGCCTCTACGTCCGGAAGGCGCTTCGTCCCGAAGAGCCACGTCCGCAACTGTCCGATGAGCAGATCAAGCAGAAGTGGCGCGAGCTCGGCTTCTACTGCGAGCGCGATGACGACAAGAAGGTGTGGACGCTCACGGGCTCGCGCGCGGGTCTGCTTTATTTTCCGGACTTGCTGCTCGGTTACGTCGCGGATCCCCAGAACGCCATCGACGGCGAGCACAAGCGCTACGGTCCGTACGGATCGCTCGAAATAATGACCTGGCACGAGGCCGGACTCGATAGCCATGCGATTCGGGGCTCGCTTGCTGCTCTCACTCATTTGGCGGAGCTCGTCGAGGCGAAGCTCGCGACGGCGCAGGCGGGCGAGCCGATCTCGATTCGCGAGGATTACGCTCCGGAAAGTCGCTACTCATTGGTGCTCGACGTGCGTGATGACTGGTTCGATCCTTCGTCGAAGGATCGCGAGGGCCTGGGCGCAACGGCGAAATCTCCGGCTCCGAAAAGGGAATGAGGCCTCTCCGGTTCGTCCGAGCCACCTGCTGCGGTAACTTTCCGTGGCGACGGCGCGTAGAGTTCTTCGAGCAGGTTCTCTACAGGAGCTCGGTATGACTGGACCGTCAAAGCTGTGGCGAGTGATTGCCGGAGTGTTTGTCCTCGTCAATGTCGCGGGAGCGGGATATGCGCTGGCGATGGGCGAGCTAACGCACGCTTTGGTGCACATTCTCGCGCTCGCGGTGGGATACATCGCGTGGAGCTTGGCGCCATGGCAACGGCGCCGGACGCCAACGCCGGTAGGGCTGCCTGATGCTCGCATCGACTACCTTCAGCAGTCGGTTGACGCCGTGGCGCTCGAGGTCGAACGGCTCGGCGAAGCACAGCGCTATGCCGAAAAGTTGCGTGCGGAGCAAGGCGAGACTTCTCCGCCAAAGCAAGTCGAATAGGGATGCGTTTTCTCATCTCGTCTGCGCGCTCACGACTTTCTGACAGCGCGGTAGCAGCCGCTTGTCGTCGATCCGCGCCAGCCATTCCTCGAATGCGGGCGTTGGGCCTTTCCACTCGATGTCGTCCACGTTCGCGAACAACGGCGCGTCGGTGCGGAGCGTCGCGAGATTCTTGAACAGCAGCGCGCGCTCACGCTGCTCGCCGAGTTTCTCGCGTGGAAATGACTCGAGAGGGCCGTAGCGGTTGAGAAGGCTCGCGGCCGTCGTAGGCCCGATTCCGCTGATGCCTGGATAGCCATCCTGCGAATCGCCGACGAGCGCCAGATAGTCGGGAATCAGTTCCGGCTCCACTCCGAACTTCGCCCGTACTGCTTCGGCGTTCCGAACCTGCATGCCCTTGCGAATGATCTGTACGACCCGATCGCCGCGCACGCGTTGCGCGAGATCTTTGTCGTTCGCCCAAATGCAGACTTTCTCGACCCGTGGATCTCGCTCGGCCAGGTACGCAGCGGATGCGAGACCGTCGTCGGCCTCGAGCTCCACCATCGGCCAGACGGCGACGCCCATCGCGGCGAGCGATTCCTCGAGTGGAAGAAATTGCGCTTTGAGGACCGGCTCGATTCCCTCACCGGTTTTGTACTCCGGCCATAGGTCGTTGCGGAACGACTCGATAATGTGATCGGTTGCGACCCCGATGTGAGTCGCGCCGTTCTCGAGCATCTCGAGCACCGAATGCAGCACACCCGCTACCGCGCCGAACGGCTTGTCGTTTCCCTTGTTGAAGCTGCGCAGCCCGTAGAAGTGCCGGAACAGCTCGTAGGTACCGTCGATAAGGTGGACAATCATTTCGAATCCTATGACGTATGCGCGAGGTAGACAACCGACACCAGCAGAGCGATGTTGATCGCGCCTATAATCAAAACGAATCCGAATTGATCACATGCAAAGCGATCCTATTTGATCTCGACGGCGTTCTGGTCGATTCTGGTGAGTGCGTCGAGCGAACCTGGCGGAAGTGGGCGCTCCATCACCAGCTTGATCCCGAACGTGTAGTCGCTGCTGCTCATGGACGGCGCGCTATCGAGACTGTTCAGCTCGTTGCGCCTCATTTGAGAGCAGACGACGAGCTCAGACGCCTGGCGGCGAGCGAATCGACAATCTCTGAGGGTGTGTACGAGATCGAAGGTGCGGGCGAGCTGATAAGAGGTTTACCGGACGGAGCTTGGGCGATCGTCACGTCGGGCATCCGCGATGTCGCCGAGTTTAGACTGCGGCTCGTGGGAATACCCACACCGCGCGTTATGGTTTGCGGCGACGAAATCACTCATGGCAAGCCGGATCCCGAGGGATATCTTGAGGCCGCACGTCGGCTTGGACGCACCAGCGAAGAATGCCTCGTAATCGAAGACGCATCTCCAGGAATTACGGCTGCGCGCGCCGCAGGAATGCGAGTGATTGCGGTTGCCGGCACTTACGCGCCAGAACAGCTCAAAGCGGCCGATGCGGTCGTTCAGAAGCTCGCTGATGTGAGCGTGCGCCAGAATGGAAAAGAGCTCTTGGTGAGCGCAATCTCGATCTTCGAGGGTTGAGAGTAATGCGACCTGTCGTGTCGTCCTTCCGCCAAGCTCGGACTTAGATTTTCGCGATGACCATCGCCGGCCTCGTGGGAGGACTCGGCCCTGAATCCACCATCGACTACTATCGGCGCATTCTGACCGCATGTGATCGTGAGACTCCTGGAACAGCGCCATCGATCATCATCGACAGCGTGGATGTGCAGCACACGATGCATCTCGTTGCGACCGATCGCGCCGCGCTTGTTGAGTATCTCATGGAGCCGCTCGACCGCCTGGCTAAGGCAGGAGTGGATTTCGCCGCGATTACCGCGAACACACCTCACATCGTGTTCGAAGAGCTCGCCGTACGTGCGCGTGTACCACTCATAAGCATCGTCGAAGTTTGTGCGCAGGAAGCACAACGGCGCGAATTGAGGCGGGCTTTGCTTCTCGGAACGCGCTTCACAATGGAGAACGAT
>CADDZN010000151.1 GCA_902812375.1 bacterium
ATCTCGACGATGGCAGGACGGTCGTCGAGATCAGGGGTGGTACCGGCGGCGACGAAGCCGCTATCTTCGCTGCAGACCTTTTTCGCATGTACACCCGCTTCGCCGAAGGCCGCCGCTGGCGCGTCGAGATGATCTCACAATCCGAAGGCACCCTGGGCGGAATGAAGGAAGCGATCTTCAAGGTCAAAGGCGAAGGCGCATACGGCGCGATGCGCTGGGAGTCGGGCGTTCATCGCGTTCAGCGCGTTCCCGTCACCGAGAATCAGGGCCGGATCCACACCTCGGCCGCAACCGTAGCAGTGCTGCCCGAAGCGGAAGAGATTGATTTGAAGGTCGAGGACAAGGATCTCCGAATCGATGTGTTCCGCTCATCGGGCCCCGGCGGCCAGAGCGTAAACACCACCGATTCCGCCGTTCGCATCACGCATATCCCGAGCGGAATCGTCGTCAGCCAGCAGGACCAGAAATCGCAGCTCCAGAACAAGCTCAAGGCGATGGAAGTTCTGCGCGCGCGACTTCTCGATGCGAAAATCGCCGAGCAGGAAGCAGCGCGCGCCCGGATGCGAAAGACCCAGGTCGGGACCGGTGATCGATCAGCAAAGATCAGGACTTACAACTACCCACAGAATCGCGTTACCGACCACCGTATAAACCTCACCCTCCATGAGTTGACCAAAGTCCTCGACGGGGAGATCGACCCATTTGTCGAGGCATTGAAGGTCGCGGACGTCGAGGAGAAACTCGGTGAGTAGCTCCGGCGCTCCCTTTTTTCCGACGAAGATTCCAATTGGCACTATCGGTGACTTGCTGGCCGGATGCGAAGCGATGCTCGAAGCCGAGGGTGTGAGTGAGCCCCGCCGAGAGGCGCGGGACATAGTTGCGGCGGTGCTCGATGTCCCGAAATTCTGGGCAGCGGCTAATTCCGTCGCCGACGCATCGCCCGAAGTTGCGAGGTCGGTGATTCGCGCGGTCATGAGCCGAGCGCGCGGAGCGCCACTGGCGTATGCGGTGTCGCGTGCGTGTTTCCGGCATTTGACGCTCGAGGTCGACGACCGCGTGCTCATTCCACGCGTGGAGACCGAGCTACTTGTCGAGCGCGTACTCGAACGGTGCGTAAGCGACACTCACACCCTGGCGGACATTGGGACCGGCTCGGGCGCTATCGCTCTATCGCTGGCCTTCGAGCACAAATTCACCCGCGTCGTCGGCACTGATATCTCGCTCGGCGCTCTGGCGGTTGCGACCGCAAATCTCCGGCTGCTCGAGAGCGTTCTTAAAACGCCCGTAGAATTTCGCCACGGCTCGCTGCTTGCCCCACTCTCAGGCGAGAGATTCGATGCGATCGTGTCCAATCCTCCCTACATCAGTTTTGCGGAGGTTGCAGAGCTGCCGGCCGATGTGCGCGATTGGGAGCCCTGTCTGGCGTTACTTTGCGGAGACGAAGGCCTGGCCATCACGCGAGAGCTCGTGCGAGAAGCTCCAGAATGCCTTCGCCGCGGCGGATTGCTTGCACTGGAAGTCGACACTCGGCGCGCAAGCACAGTAGCAGAGATGATCTCGGTCGATGGCAGGTATTCGGATATCGAAGTCCTTCTCGATCTCACGGGACGCGAGCGGTTCGTCTTCGCGCGACGAATTTGAACAGCAGAGCCTGACAGGAGACGTAATGCTCGAAGAGAAAGCAAAGGAGCTGGGCAGATTGATTGGCCAGAGTCCTGAGTATCAAGCGCTGAAGCGATCAAGTGAGGCGCTTAATGAAGATCGTGAGTCTGTGGCGCTTCTGCAGCAGATGGAGAAGCTGCGCGGAGAGGCTCAACAGCTCATTCAGCGGGGCGAGAATCCGACCGCCGAGATGGAAGAGCAGCTCGACTCAATGCTGGAGAAGATTCAGTCGCAGACCGCTTATCAGCGCGCCGTGGCGGCACAGGAGAACTTCGACAAAGTCATGCTGCGCGTTAATCAGTGGATCATGGACGGCATGAAGAAGGGCGCGACCAGCTCGATCATCACCCTGGGCTGACGGTGCCGCGCGGCAAGCTGATCGTTTTCGAGGGAGCTGAAGGCGCGGGCAAGACCACCCAGATCCGCGTGCTTGCAGAACGACTCGGAGCAAAGGGCGTGTCAGTAGTTGCCGTTCGTGAGCCCGGGGGTACTCCGGTTGGCGACGCCATCCGCGAAATTCTTCTTGACCCCGAACAACAGATAACCACCGCTACAGAGGCGCTTCTGTTTATGGCGTCACGGGCCGAGCTCATCGCGCGCGAGATCCGTCCCGCGCTCGACCGCGGAGACGTGGTCCTGCTCGATAGATTTTTTCTTTCGACTTATGCGTATCAAATCGTCGGGCGCGGATTGCCTGAGGAGGAGGTTCGCGCCGCCAATCGCCTGGCGACCGCGTCGCTCGTTCCGGACCTGACACTCCTGCTCGATGTTTCTCCGGGGAAGGGACTTGAGAGAGCCGACGCTCGCGGACAACGTGATCGAATCGAGAGATCGACTGATGATTTCCACGAACGAGTGGGAGACGCGTTCCGCAAATTCGTCGAGCCTGCATGGCAACGATCGCACCCCGAGTGCGGACCGATCAAGCTGATAGATGGATCGGGTGACGAAGCCACGGTTTTAGCAAGAGTGGTTACAGCGCTCGCGTCGACCTTCCCACAATCTTTTAGCATCATCCAGGGTTGAACACCTTATGAGACTCAAGCTACCGAGTGCATCAGTGCGGGGGCGCGCTGTCATTGTTGCGGGAACACTGTTGGCCGCGCTCGTAACGGGAGGATGGCTGCTCGAGCGAGGGTCGACAACGGGCACCTTCACTGTCTATGAGGGCCAGCAGCTTTTCGACCATGTAAAGCGACTGGTGGAGAACGATTTCGTCGACACGCTGAGTGATTCCGTCGTGTACAGGAAGTCTGTGGAGGGGATGCTCTACGAGCTCGGAGATCCGTATACCACTTTCCTCCCGCCGGACAGGTTTGCTCGTCTCAATGAAAGTACGAGCGGGAACTACGCTGGACTTGGCCTGGAGACCGATCTTCGCGATGGCTGGCTGATCGTGGTCGCACCATTGCCGGGTGGGCCCGCGGAACGCGCTGGCTTGCAGCCAGGTGACCGGATCATTGAGATCATGGGCAAGTCCGCGAAAGGCTGGACGAGCGAGGAGACATCGAATGCGTTGCGCGGGAAGCCTGGAACGACCGTTACCCTGAAGGTCGAGCGGCCGGGAATGGCGACTCCGATGCAGTTCAAACTTGTGCGCACCACTATTCACCAGAGTGCGGTCAGAATAGCATCCATGCTCGGCGATGCCGTTGGCTACATCGATCTCAAGGCGTTCAGTGACTCCACCGCGAAGGAGCTCAGCGGAGCAATCAACGGGCTTCGCGCCCAGCGCATGAAGATGCTGGTGCTCGATCTTCGCACGAACCCGGGTGGCCTGCTCAGTCAGGGAGTGCGCGTAACTGACCTGTTTCTCAATCCCGGGCAGCGAATCGTCAGCATGCGCGGACGGTTGCCTGAAGCGAATCGCGACTTTACTGACAGCGCGAAACAGCGCTGGCCCGATTTGCCACTTATCGTGCTGGTCGATAGCCGCAGCGCGAGCGCGGCGGAGATTGTCGCCGGCGCACTCCAGGACCACGATCGGGCGGTGATAGTTGGCACGCCGACGTACGGGAAGGGAAGTGCGCAGAGTGTGATATCATTTGGGCCCGAGGGCGGCCTCAAGCTGACGACGGCGCGTTGGTTCACGCCGGCGGGACGCTCCATTACGCGTCAACGACCGAGCGATGACGAGACTGATGACACTCCGCCGCAACGGCACGAGCGCTTCCGCACTGATGCCGGCCGCATTGTCTATGGTGGAGGAGGTATCACTCCCGATGTGGCGGCCGGCGACAGTGCCACTCCCATCGCGGAAGCGAATTTCATTCGCGCTCTGGGCGCGAACACGCCGCATTTCAGGGACGCCGTGACGGATTATGCGCTCTACCTCAAAGGAATCCATGGAGTCACGTCGCCGGATTTCGTCGTTACTCCCGAAATGCTGGAAGCCGTGTGGACGCGAATGAAAGAGCGTGGCATCGACATCCCGCGGTCGACCTTCGACGATGCGCAGGCCCTGGTTTCGCGGCTTATCGGCTTCGACATAGCCCGATATGTCTTCGGAAGCGAAGCAGAGTTTCGGCGCCGTGCATCGGTCGACAGGCCGCTCCAGAAAGCGCTGGAGCTCGCGCATGGATCGCGGACCGAGAGTGATCTGCTCCGCAAAGCCGCGATGCAGGCACAAGCAGCGGACAGCATCGCAACTCAGTGACGGAGCGCGTTTTCATCATTGGTCCGGGGCACGTGGGGCGCGGACTCTTCCGCGCCTTTCGCGCATCGGGGGTTGAGGTAGTTGGACTGCATGGCAAGCGTCCGTCCGGCGTTGCGACATCGACGGGCGGACTGCCTGCTGAAATGTCTCACGCAAACGTCGTTCTGGTCTGCGTGCGCGATGCCCAGTTGGACGAGACCATCGACGAGTTGACAGTTGCCGCTCGCGACGGCCGTGCCGCGCGAGGGAGCGCTGTGCTTCACACATCGGCGATCGCGGAGCCCGCGGGTCTCGGATCACTTAGCGACCTGGGCTTTCCAGGCGGTACCTTCCATCCACTCGTTCCGTTCACTGATCCCGAGATCTCGGCCGAGTTGCTGCGCCACGGATGGATTGGGATCGACGGCGAGAACGCGGCGAAGAACGCGTCGCGGAGACTCGCGGGCCATCTCGGCGCGCGAACAATCGAGATTCCCGTGGGAAAAAAGCCGATCTATCATGCCGCAGCGGTAATGGCTTCGAATTTTCCCGTGGTCCTCGCATCGGTCGCCGGACATCTTCTGCACGACGTGGGAATCCCCGATTCGAGCGCGTATCAGGCGGTGGCGAGCTTGATGAATGGCGCGCTCGCCAACATGACGCAGGCGCTACCTGATGACGCGCTTACCGGGCCGATCGTTCGCGGAGACGCCGAGACCGTGGGGAAGCATCTGCGCGCGCTCGAGGGACACGACACAGCACTCGAGGTCTATCGAGCGCTGTCGGCTGCCGCCGTGGATATCGCTACGTATCGCGGAGTCGATCCAAGAAAGGCAGCAGCGCTTCGCGGATTGCTGCGGCCCCCAAGGAGCTAGCGCCTAGTAGGCGACTCCAGTCAGCGCGGACTGGTCGACTACTTTCGCGCCCTTTGGAACCTTGAAGCGGAAGCTGGAGCGGTTCAGCGTGGGATTGGCCGTGAAGCTCGTGATGACGACGTGGCGCCGAAGCCCATTCGGCGATTCGAGATCGAACTGGCGGATGCTGGAATCCTTGTCGTCGATCCACACTTTAGCTGTCGTAAATGCGTTATTCGCGCGCTTTGGCACGAGCGTGACGGCGTGAGTAGCACGTCCGCCAATCGTCGCGGTACCGGCTGACGAGACGGTAAACCGCGTGCGCGGCGAATTCAGAAACTGATCGGCCGGGTCGACAGCACTCGCATTAGCCCCGCTGTATGGCATGCGCACGACTTGTCCTGGAGCACTGCTTGGCAGATAGAGCCAGAGCGTCGATCCGTCCGCGACTATCCGGTCACCACTCTCGAAATTCACGTTCAGCAAGTTCGGCTTCTTGCGAATAATGACGCCGCTCGTAGTCTGCGTAGACCCGGTGAGCGGATTGGTGAGCGTTTGTCTGAACTCCGCGCGCATGCTGTTGAGACGCGAGTAAGCGGCGACGGCGCGATCGATGATATCGTCCGCGCTCTGGGCGCGAGACATGACTGGGGACGCGGCTATTGCCGCGGCCGCGATGCAGGCGAGTTTTCTCATATACGTGCCTACCCTGCGACGGCTATGCCGTTCCGGATGTCGTCACAGGAATGCTGCGACCAATCGCCGAGGCGACGGCTCGGAGCTCGCGTACGAGCTGTGTGAACTGGTCCGGATAGAGGGACTGCGCGCCGTCCGACAGCGCGCGGTCAGGCTCCGGATGCATCTCGATGAGCACGCCATCCGCGCCGGCGGCGACCGCCGCGCGGGCCATCGGGATTACCTTGTCGCGCAATCCGGTTCCATGACTTGGATCCGCGATGATTGGCAAATGCGAGAGCCGGTGGACAATCGGCACAGCCGTAAGGTCGAACATGTTCCGCGCCGCTGGATCGAAGCTGCGGACGCCGCGCTCGCAGAGAATGACTTTGCCGTTGCCCTCTGCGAGTATGTATTCGGCGCTCAGAAGCAGATCGTTGATCGTGGCTGCCATGCCGCGCTTGAGCATCACCGGCTTGTTCATCCTGCCGACGGTCTTGAGCAGCGAATAATTCTGCATGTTGCGCGCGCCGATCTGAATGCAATCGGCCACTTCCGCGACGACGTGCGCTCCCTCGGAGTCCATCGCCTCGGTGACGATCGGCAGTCCGGTCTCTTCTTTGGCGCGAGCCAGCAGGTCGAGGCCTTTCTTCCCCATTCCCTGAAAGGAATAGGGGGAGCTTCGTGGCTTGAACGCGCCACCACGGAGTGCGGTACCACCAGCGGCTTTAACGATCCTCGCGGCAGAAAGAATCTGTTCCTCTGATTCCACCGAGCAGGGTCCGCCGATGACGATGACCGTGTCGCCACCAACGGTCACGCCCGGCGCGATCTCGACGACCGTGTTCTCGGCCTTCCACTCGCGCGAGACCTGCTTGTACGGTTGCGTAACGTGAATGATTTGCGCCACGCCCGGCAGCGCCTCGAGACGTGAAGCGTCCACGCGACCATCGTTGCCGACTAGTCCAACCGCGGTGCGTTGCGCGCCAGGCATCGGCCGCGCCTCGTAACCCATTTCCTTGATGATACTGACCACGCGATCGACGTCTTTCGCCGTCGCGTCGTGTTGCATGACTACTAGCATTTAAACGGTTGCTGGCGCTGTGTCGGCGGCTTCGGTGGGCTCGTCGTGCAGCTTCGGTGTATGTGCTGGGTGGGCTGGTGAGATGGTCTCGTCGACCGTTCTCCCGCGCATTCGGACGCTAACGAGCGAGGATATTCCCGGTTCCTGCATCGTCACGCCATAAACGGCGTCCGCCGCCTCCGTGGTAGTGCGCGGATTGTGAGTGATCACGATGAACTGCGTCTTGTTCTTGAAACGATTGAGCATGCGAACGAAGTGACCGATGTTCTGGTCGTCGAGCGGCGCGTCCACTTCATCGAGGAGGCAGAACGGACTCGGCTTCGTAAGAAAAATTCCGAAGAGCAGTGATAATGCAACCAGTGCTTTCTCACCACTCGACAAAAGATGAATGCGCTGGGTGCGCTTGCCGCGGGGCGATGCGTGAATCTCGATGTCGCCCTCGAGGGGACTCTCCGGATTCTCCAGCCGCAGGTCGCATTCGCCTCCGCCGAACAACGTCATGAAGATGTTGCGGAAGTTCTCCCGCACCTGAACGAAGGTCCGGAGGAACAGCTCGCGCGCGGTGACGTCTATCTCGCGAATCGCTTGCTGGAGCGAGCTCTTCGCGGAATTCAGGTCGTCGCGCTGGGTCGTCAGGAACGAGAGACGCCTGGTTTCCTCGTCGTGCTCCTCGATCGCAAGGGGATTGACTGGCCCCAGAGCCTCAAGCTGCTCGCGAACGACGCCGGCTTCCGCCCGCAACGCTTCGTCATCC
>CADDZN010000152.1 GCA_902812375.1 bacterium
GTACGACACGAGAGTCGGGCGAAACACGGCGCAGAAGCCGAGCGAATCGATGAGATAAACGAGGACAGGCGGAATTGACGACGCAGAGTCTGGAGGATAAAACCTCCCGTAGAGAAACGTGTACTGCCCCGCGCGCGAGGCACCCCAGTCCCACGTCACGCCGCGCCAGATCCCCCAGTTGTGATCATGGTAGGACTGCGCATCAGTAAGCGTCTCGCAGTTCCCGTCGACGCACAGAGTACCAGACGCCGAGGCGCGAAGCGCCGGAACCGTGTATCCGGACACAAACCCGTCGGAGGCCATCGACACGCCGGGAAAATACGCGTACGGCGCTGGATGAACCCTGAGCGCGATCTGAATTCCGCGCCTCGCTCCATCTCCTCGCATTGACCGCCCTCCCGCAGCGGTCTCCTCTGGCGCGCTTGCCCGCACTTCGTAGTCCCCGTTCGGTAGCACTGTCACATGCGAGCTACCGAACTCCAGATTCGCATCGCTCGTCGAGAAGCGCACCTGCGAGCGATCCAGTGTAGTAGCGAACCGACGCGTCGCCCCGTTCTGCTCGCGCAACGTTATCCCAATCTTGCCGCCCCAGTTCGTACCAGTCACATCCCCGCCAACGATGAACGAGACGAATGCCCAGCGCGTTCCGCCGTGCGACAGGACATTGAAGTAGTGCCACTCCGCCCACGTCTCCCTGTTCCGGATGCTGTCACCCGGCACATGGAAATGATCGATCTCGTGCCGAAGCTCCGCGAGAGTCGGCGATGTCCATCGCCTGTCGCCTTCATCGCTCGACCAACTTCCCTCGATAACTTCCGGTCCCGCTCCCACGGCACGAGTTGCGGACGGAATCTCACCGCTCGCGTGAACCGCGTACTCTTTGCCGTCGGTCGCCCTCAAATAGAGCAGCCTCCCTTCGATCTGTGGCGCAACTGCCTGGATCTCGCCCGCGTATCGAGGCGATGCAAAAAGCTGTCGATAGAGAAACGAGGCGTGATCGATCGAGAAGAAGAGGCCTCCAATCCCGCCTGTCTTCATTACCTCGACATCGAGTCCTTCCGGAAGCACGGTGATCGAGCCACCACCAACCAGCTTCTCATTGCGTGCCTGGCTGAGCAGCGCTTCACCAATGGAAAGCAGCACGATCATCACAGCCACGCCGATTCCATATCCAAAAAACAACAGCACCGACCGCCACGGTCTATAGGTGATGTTTCGCAGCGCCAGACGAGAGATCATTCCTGCACTATCCTGCCGTCCCGCATGTGAATCTTGCGCCGCGCCGCGTTCGCCAGATCCTCGTCGTGCGTCACGACTATCATCGTCGTTCCATCTGCGTTGAGCTGCCGGAACAGCGCAATGATCTCCGCTCCCGTCTTCGCATCGCGCTCTCCCGTCGGTTCGTCGGCCAGCATTAACGCCGGCCGATTCGCCAGAGCTCTGGCGATCGCGACGCGCTGCTGCTCACCTCCCGAGAGCTCGGATGGACGGTGATGCTGACGCGCGCCGAGTCCAACGTACTCCAATAGCTTCGCGGCACGCGCATTCCGTTCGCGGGCAGACACCTTCGCTTCCGCCATCGGCAGCTCGACATTCTCCAGCGCCGAGAGAGTCGGCATCAGATAAAACCGCTGGAAAACGAAGCCGATGTTGTGCAGCCGGAACGACGTCGCTTCGCGGTCGGTCATTGCGTCAACGCGCTTTCCCGCGATCGCCACGGTTCCCGACGTTGGTTGATCGATCACGCCGACGAGATTGAGCAGCGTCGACTTGCCGCAGCCCGAGGGGCCAACGATCGACACGTAATCTCCGCGCTCCACCTCGAGCGAAACCCCACGAAGTGCATGCACCAGCTCCGCTCCAATCGGATAGTCGCGGTGAACGTCAGAGAGAGAAACTATCGACGCTCTCGCGGTTGGTACGTCGCGAACAGCACCAACGCTCGCTCCGCTCGGAGCAGTCACGCTATCGCCTCTCGCCGTAGCGATTCCGCAATCGGCAATGATGCGGCGCGCCACGCTGGATAAATCCCGGCGCCGATTCCACTTGCTACAAGGAGACCGAGCGCAGACCATGCCGCGCGCGGCTGAAACAGAAAGAAGTCAATCGCCATCGGGAGACCGGGAAACTCGGACAGAATCGAGTTGAGATAACGAGCAGTGATGAGACCCAGCCCCAGCCCAAACAGGGCGCCTGCGAGACTGATGGCGATCCCTTCGATTATCACCTGCTCGACTACGTGCAGACGCGATACACCGATCGCGCGCATTACCGCGATCTCACCGGCACGCTCATTCACCGACACAGTGACCAACGTCGTCACCAAAAGAAATCCAACAAACAAACTCACTGCGCCAAGAATGAACGCGAGTTGCCTGAAATAGCTGAGACGCTGATCTACCTGGGCGATCGCCGTCGCGATCGAGATCGCAGTCACGTTCGGGATGTGACCCTCGATCCATTTCCTCACCGAATCCGGATTCGCCCCCTGCCGGACTTTCACCATAAACAGCGAAGCCCGGTCGCGACGCTTCTGCCCTTCCATCGCCTCCAGAGTCTCGCGCCGCACCGCTGCTGACGACTGCTCGGCCGCACCATATATGAAGCGCGCTATTCCAGTGAGCACCAGCTTTTTCTGCCCTGCGTACGTTCGCGTCTGTGCGTCGAATCCGGTCGCAACTGTCAACGTATCCCCGAGCTTTGCTCCGAGTTCCCGCAGCAGGTATTCATTGACCACGATTGCATCAGCGCTCGCAACGTCTCGGCCCGCAACCAGCTCGTAGTCACCTTGTACTTTCGGATCGATGCCGAGAACCGCCGCGCTTACATCGCGACCATCCGCCTCGATGTGGAGTGACCCCCCGAGGACAGCGCTGATGTCGCGAACGTCCGGATTACCTCGGAGCACCGCCGTAATCGCGCTCACGTGCGGTATCGTCGCATCCGTGTCGAACGGCAACGTTCCCTTGGGCGCGAGGCGGATGTCGAAGCCCCGCACCAGTAGCAGCTCTCTAAATGATTCGCGCATTCCAGTTGCGAGCATCACCATGTCGAGCAGCATCGCCGCGGCTACCGCTACACCAAGCACCGCCAAAATCGTCCGCGCGCGATGACGAATGAGCGATGCCTGCGCGAGTGTTGCTCTCATTCAGCGTCCGAACAACGCCAGCGGCGGAGTGCGCGCGAGACGCGCCGACGCCACCAGTCCAGCTCCGATTCCCAGAACCAGAGATAGCGCGACAGCGAAAGCAACTATCGATGGCGTGATGATCGAGAAATAGAGTGGCGTCCGATACAAAGCCTGATAGTGCCAGTTCACCACCAACGACACCACCCAGCCAATCACGATGCCGAGCACACTGCCAAGCACCGCTACGAGCCCAGCCTCGATGACGATAGATCTGACCACCGACAATCTCGAGATTCCCATCAGCCTGAGGGCCGCAATGTCTCGGCGACGCTCCTCGACTTTGAGGACCATAATGCACAAGAGAAAGATCGAGCTCGCCACGATGGTGATGATCCCGATCGCGCGATGGAACCTGCTCACCACCTGAAAGGTCCGCGAAGTCTCGACGGCGATGTCTTTCGATCTGTAGGCGCGGAAGCCGAATGCAACGTGGTTGATCTGCTCGAGCGTGCGCCCAACGTCGGCGGACGGTCTCGTTGCGATTGCGAACCGATCTACACGGTCGCCATAGCCGGCGATGCGCTGAAGCTGATCGAGGTGCATGCGCACCACATAATCACCTCGTGCGACCTCGGAAGGATCGGCCCCTCTGCGTGCGATTGCGCCGACTATCACGACCTCGGCCGAGTCCGCGGGCGTGTCTGGACGCGCAGACAATGTCACGCGATCGCCAACTTTGAGATGCGCCTGGGAGGCGAATGCTTCGTCGATGGCTATCGTTCGCGGCGCGCCCTGAGGAGTCTGGATCAGCAGCGCGAATGAGAGAACGGTGAGCAACACGCTCGAAAGCTACCTAGCAGCGCACCTTCGCCGGGTCAGCCGCGACGATCGATCTCAACGCGTGCTACTTACAGCTCCCACGCGTCGGAATCGGCGCGCCGTGTGGATCCACTTCAGGCTCACCGATCGTCGCCGCCATTCTATCCACCAGCTCGTCCGACGCGGCGTGCTCCAGCCGCTCCGCTTCCTCGTGGACGCGGTCCCAGGTATAGCCAAGCGCCTGGGTCAGATAGGACTCGATGACTCGATGACGTCTCACTGTGCGGAGCGCGGCACGTCGCCCACTCTCGGTGAGTCTCACGCCGCGGTACCGCTCGTAGGCCAGCAATCCCTGGTCGGCGAGTCTTCGCACCATTCCAGTTACGGAGGCGGGCGCTATTGCGAGCCTCTGCGCAATCTCATTCGTCGCCGCATGGCCCGAGCCTTTGCCGATCAAGTAGATCGCCTTGAGATAATCCTCGACTGGGCCGGAGAGAGCGTCCGATGTCACGGCATTGTCGCGCGGGCCGCTCACGGCGTCGGCCGTGGACCCGGCCGCACGATCGCGGACGGCGGAGTCGCGCGCACCATGAGCACTGGCAACATCGAGATGTGGCGCAGCTCGCTCGCGACACTTCCGCGAATCACATCCGAGAGGCCGCGGTGCCCATGTGTAGCCATCGCTATCAAGTCGCATTTCTCCCGCTCGGCGCACGCAGCGATTTCCTTGGCGGGGTCACCTCCCGCCAGAATCGCTTCGGCCTGAAGACCTTCCCGCTCCAGCGCGTCGGCGATCGATTCGATGTACTCGCGGTCGCTCTTCATTTCCTCGGATTCCCGAAGCTGAAGCTGGTTGATGTTCCGCGCCGCCCACCCATCAGCAACGTGAATCAGCACGATCGACGCATTATGGCATGACCGCACGAGCTTGCGCACGTGATTGAGGATCACGTCATCGTACGCAGAGTGCTCGACCGGAACGAGTATGCGCTGGTACATCAGCTCACGATCCCCGGAAAATTTGTAGCAGCAGCCAAATGTTGAGCCCCCCGATGATGAACGCAACAGCATATGCGAGAATCTTGAGCCAGATCGGGTTTACGAGCTCGCCCATCTTCAGCTTGTCGGAGGTGAACGCCACCAGCGGGAACACCGCGAAGGAGAGCTGCATGCTTAGCACCACCTGACTGAGTATCAGGAGCTTCGCGGCTCCTGTCTCCCCGTACATGATCGCGACGATGGCAGCCGGGACGATCGCAATTCCACGCGTGATCAGTCTCCGGAGCCATGGCCGTAGTCGGATGTTGAGGAAACCCTCCATCACGATCTGTCCCGCCAATGTGCCGGTGAGCGTAGAGTTTTGTCCCGATGCCAGAAGGGCCAGTGCGAACACGATGCTCGCGCCACTTCCCAGCAGTGGCGTCAGCAACTTGAACGCGTCTTGGATCTCCGCCACCTCCGTGTGCCCCGTGGTATGGAACGTCGCCGCGGCGATGATCAGAATCGCCGCATTGATGAACAGTGCGAAGGTGAGAGCGATCGTCGAATCGATGAAAGCGAACCGCACCGCTTCTCGCCGCCCCGCAAACGTCTCCTCGTACTGCCTCGTCTGCACGATCGACGAATGGAGATAGAGGTTGTGGGGCATCACCGTTGCGCCAAGTATTCCGACCGCGATGTAAAGCATCGATGGATCGCTTACGATTTCTTTTGACGGAATGAACCCACGCAGCACGGCGCCAAGCGGCGGTTGGGCGAGGATGATCTCGAATAAAAAGCACGCTCCCACCGTTGCGATAAGTGCTATCACCAGCGCCTCGAGCAGCCGGAAGCCCTTGTTCTGCAAATAAAGCACGATCAGCACGTCCAGACCCGTGATGACGATTCCGACGGCGATCGGAATATGAAATAGCAGATTCAGCGCGATGGCCGATCCGATTACTTCGGCCAGATCGCACGCCGCGATCGCGATCTCGCACGCGATCCAGAGCAAAATTCCGGTGGGTTTGGAGTAGTGGTCGCGGCAAGCCTGAGCGAGATCCCGTCCCGTCACGATGCCGAGCTTGGACGCCAGACCTTGCAGCAAAATCGCCATAAGGTTCGAGGCGAGGATCACGCTCAGCAGCGTGTAGCCGAATCTCGATCCACCAGCGAGGTCGGTTGCCCAGTTGCCGGGATCCATGTAACCGACCGCGACGAGATATCCCGGGCCAGCAAAGGCGGCAATTTTCCGCCACCAGCTCTTTCCATCTACCGGAACTGTTCGATAAACCTCGACCAGCGACGGGGTGGCGCGTGCGCGCCGCCAACCTGTCGGCACGGGCGAGGATTGACCTGCCGGAGCGTTTCCGCCGGTGAGTGGTGGTGTGGGTTTCGGGTCTAAGCGAGTGGCCACGGTAGATCCAGGTTTCGTGGACGAACGATGGAACAAGTTAGTATGTCCTAACTTATTCGCAACTGTTGTTCACATCCAGTTAGGTGATATTCACCTTTCTCACGTGGCCGTTCGCGAGTGTCGTTACGACGGTTGGCAGTTTTTCCCGTACTTTCTGGCCGAGAGTTTCCTCGCAACGACCATTTCACGCACGGCGAGATTCATCACATGATTTCCTGGCCCTACGCCCATCTCGTAATCAACCATTTTCCGGTGGTACTCAGCGTCGCCGGACTGGCGGTCGCGCTCTTGGCGCTGGTATTCAACCGGCGTGGACTCTGGCAAACGGCGATGGGTGCGCTCACCGGGGCCGGTCTCTTCGTTTTTCCGGTGCACTTCACGGGCGACCAGGCCGACGAGGCGTTGCACGACCCCTGGTACATCAGGCACGGCGCTATCGACGCACACGACAACGCGGCAACTATCGCGATGTACGTCATCCTGATCATCGGTGCTTTTGCCGCGTACTCATGGTGGCGCTCCGTAAAGCGTCCGGCGGAGTCGCTGCCGAGGTGGGTGAGGAGCGCGGTCGTGGTTGGGGGACTGCTCGCCACTGGCACTGTAACGTACGCCGCATACCTTGGCGGGAAGATCATCCACGAGTCCCCGGTGTTCGAGCTAAAGCAGGCGCCCGCTGGACTTCCGCCTGACACCGGCGCAGAATCGAACGACTCCACGCGCCGGTGAATCTGCCAAGTGGAGTGATCGCCCGTCCATCATCACCGGAGATGAAATTGAAAGCGAGTCTTGCTTCGTTACTTGGCGCCTGCATCATGACCGCAAGCGCATGCATCCCAGGCGCGGCGCAGGGACCAGCCACCCCTTACCACGTCATCAGGAAGATCCCGGTCGGTGGCGAAGGCGGATGGGACTATGTGAGGGTCGATCCCTCAGGAAATCGTTTATTTCTCTCTCGCGGCACCCATGCGATGGTGATCGATCTCGCGAGTGGCAACGTCCTGGGTGACATCCCGAACACGACAGGCATCCATGGAGTCGCGCTCGCCCCTGAGCTAAACCGCGGCTTCACCAGCAACGGCCGCGATTCAAGTGTCACGATCTTCGATTACAAAACGCTGGCAACGATCTCCACCCTGAAGATTCCCGCGCGAAATCCCGACGAGATTGTCTACGATCCAGCCACGAAGCGCGTGTTCACATTCAACGGCGGAACGAAGAACGCGACCGCCATAGATGCTACGTCGGACACCG
>CADDZN010000153.1 GCA_902812375.1 bacterium
GGGAAGCTCATTTTATGAAAGTGCGACACGATTCTAGCGCAGAACCCATGTGCGTTAGCCTTACTTTCTGGTGCCCCCTTTGCCAATGCGCGCTCGGGTGCAGCCAGCGCGGAGCCACCAGCCGGCCCGCCACCAGCCCTCGGCCGGTAGTCATATTTTGCAGTTAGTCGTTCCTCGGTAGTCTTAAGCTGCGCTTCGTATTACGATACTCTCTCTTCCAGCAGCCCCACTTTGCCTCAAACATTTCAGCGGGACAACGAGACCATTCCAACGTCGGACCGCATCCCGGTCCTGCCGCTCAGGGACGTCGTCATTTTCCCGTACGTAGTCATCCCACTTCTGGTGGGGCGGCCGGCATCGCTCGCCGCCATCGAAGCCGCGTTGGCCGAAGACAAGATCATCCTGCTCGTCGCTCAGCGCGACGGAGAAAAGCAGGAGCCCGCGGCGGCCGACCTGCACCGCACCGGCGTTATTGGCAGAATCGTGCAGGTTTCGCGTCTTCCGACCGGCACGACCCGCGTACTAGTCGAGGGCGTCGCAAGGGCGCGAGTCACCCGCTACATCCCGGGCGCGAGTATGCTGAGGGCAGCGGCAGCCCCGATCCCGTTCGAGAGCGTGTCCGGAGATCCGGAGACCGAGGCTCTGAGCCGCAGAGTAATGGGCTCCTTTGAGGAGTATGTCGGGCTGCATCGGCGCATTCCACCCGAGATCGTCACCATCATTCAGAGCGCGAGCTCACTGGAACGGCAGGCGTTCGGCATCGCGGCGCACATTGCCATTCGCTTCGAGCTCCGGCAATCACTGCTCGAGGCCGATACCCTTAAGCACCTGCTCGAGATGCTCGGCGAGCTCCTCTCGGGCGAGATCGAGCTTCTCCGTCTCGAGCGGAAGATCGACGACGACGTGCGCGGCGCGATGTTCCAGAACCAGCGCGAGTTCTATCTCCAGGAACAGCTACGCGTAATCCATCGCGAGCTTGGCGAAGATGATAACGATGACTTCGCGGAACTCGAGGCGCAGGTAAAGAAGAAGGCACTGCCTTCAGTCGTCGAAGAAAGAACTTTGCGCGAGCTCAGAAAGCTGCGACGCATGCCGCCTATGTCGCCCGAGTTCACGGTCGCCCGCAACTTCGTCGACTGGATCGTGTCGATTCCCTGGACCGAGCGCACCGACGAAGTGCTCGATGTTGCGCACGCGCGAGCAATTCTCGACGCGGATCATTACGGGCTGGACGAAGTAAAGGACCGCATTCTCGACTTCATCGCAGTGCTTTCGCTGGTCGGCAGACTCGATGGCCAGATTCTCTGCCTCGTCGGGCCACCTGGAGTCGGCAAGACGTCTCTTGGTCGTTCGATTGCCCGCGCGCTCGGTCGCAAGTTCGTGCGCATGGCGCTCGGCGGTGTCCGCGACGAAGCAGAAATTCGTGGACACCGGCGCACCTATATCGGGTCGATGCCTGGGCGCATCATCCAGGCGATGAGACGCGCGGAGGTCATCAATCCAGTGATCCTCCTCGACGAAGTCGACAAGCTCGGCCAGGATTTTCGCGGTGATCCGGCCGCGGCGCTGCTCGAAGTACTCGATCCGGAGCAGAACACGAGCTTCAACGACAACTATCTCGAAGTCGACTACGACCTCTCACAGGTGTTGTTCATCACGACAGCGAACACCCTGGCGGGAATTCCCGAGCCACTGCGTGACAGGATGGAGATCCTCCGCATCGCCGGCTATCTGGACCACGAAAAGCTCGCGATCGCCCGGCAATACCTCCTTCCCCGACAGATCGAAGCACACGGCCTGAAGGCGGAAAATGTTGCGCTCGAACAAGATGTTCTCACCGCGATCATGCGCGGCTACACGCGAGAAGCCGGAGTGCGAGAGCTCGAGCGACGTATCGCGAGAGTCGCGCGCAAGATTGCGCGCAAGCGCGCGGAAGTGCCGACTGAAGAGATCACGCGCACAGTTCGCGTCGACGATCTGAAGGAGCTGCTCGGCTCGCCGCCCTTCGATCCCGACGATACCTCGCTCGACGACAAAGTTGGCGTCGCATCCGGTCTTGCCTATACATCGGCGGGTGGAGAAGTGCTAGAGATCGAAGTGAGCGTAGTGAAGGGCCGCGGTAAGGTGCAGCTCACTGGTACGCTTGGCGACGTGATGAAGGAATCGGCGAGCGCGGCCCTTTCCTATGCGCGGGCAAGAGCCCGTGCCCTCGGGATCGAGTCGGAGTTCTATCGGACGAAAGACATCCACATTCATATGCCCGCGGGCGCAACACCGAAGGATGGACCGTCGGCGGGAATCGCGATCGCCACAGCGGTGATCAGCGCCCTCACCGGAGTTCCGGTGCGCGGGGATGTCGCAATGACTGGTGAAATCACGCTTCGTGGACGAGTGCTGCCAATTGGCGGGTTGAAGGAGAAATCGGTGGCCGCGCACCGCAACAAGGTTAGCGACGTCATCATTCCGCATGGAAACGCACGCGATATCGAGGAGCTTCCCGACGAAGTACGCGCATCTATTCGCTTCCACCCCGTGAAGACAATGGACGAAGTCCTCGCACTCGCGCTCCGATCCGAGGCCCAGCCGGTGACGTCTTCGGGCGAAGCCCTTTACGATTCCGTAACGCACTAGCATGGCAGTGGATCCGGGTGCCGAGCGGTTGGTAATCCGGAATGTGGAGTTCATCGGCGGAATGGCCGAGACCCACGGTTGGCGGCCCAACTCATCGCTGCCCGAAATCGCGTTCGCGGGGCGATCGAATGTGGGGAAATCCTCGCTCCTCAATACGCTGGTGCGCCGCAAATCTTTTGCACGTGTGAGTCGCACGCCCGGGCGCACGCGAGAGATCAATTTTTTCCGCGTCAACAACAACTTCGTGTTGGTCGACTTGCCAGGCTACGGATACGCGCGCATCTCGAAGGAGCGGAAGGCGGAGTGGCGGCCAATGATCGAGAGCTATCTGAGGCGAACGACGCAACTTCGGGGTATAGTGCAGTTACTGGACATCAGGCGTGAACCGAGCGAAGATGACCGCGCGATGCTTGATTTCCTGGCGGATCTGGAGGTTCCCACGATCGTTGCACTCACGAAAGCGGACAAGCTGAGCAAGTCGGGGGCTCGCGAGCAGGCCTCGGCGATCTCGAAATCTCTGATGCTCGAGCCCGATCAGGTGATTCTGTTCAGCGCGCAGACTGGCGAAGGCCGCGCGGAGCTGTTGGAGGCGATCATGGACATCGTTGATTCACGCCCAAGCGGCGAGTCGGTGTGATGCGCCAGGTGTTGAGATCCTGCCGCGCGACAAGGTCGAGGAGCCGCGCTTTGATGGTCTCAGCGATCGTCGTCGCGGCGGCATGTGCCACGGCAACCACCGGTGGGCCTGCTGTCGCCCAGTCGGACGGGCTCGCTCCGATCACGGATGACACGATCGGCCGCGCGAATATCCCGGTAGGTTTCGGGACGCTGCGGCAGGACGACATCGCGATCCGGATCGAGCTGCAGGGATTGATCGTGCGGGCGATTCCGCTGGACGAAAACCTGATCAGACTGCTCACTCCGGATTCGTATCGGGCGCTACGGGATCTTCAGGAGAGCAACAAGCAGGCGATCGCAGCCGTGACTCGCCGCACCGGAGGAAGGGCTCCTGATCTCTGGTACGTCTCGTTCTACGGCGTGCAACCCGACGTACACTTCAGCCCGATGGAGCTCGTGATCACGAGCGGTGGTCGCGATTTCCGCGCGCTGGAAATCCTTCCGTTGAGCGCGGGCTTTGGCGAGCAGCGTCTTACCCAACGTGAGACACAGAGCGCCATCTACCTCTTCGACGACGCTATCGATCTCGATCAGCCGCTCACGGTCACGTTTCAGAATGTCCGCAACGACGACTGGGAACAGATATTGACTCGCGTGGAGCGCGAACGAGCACTCGTGCGAGCGCGGGCAACGAGACCATCGGACCATTAATCGAGAATTCCAACATGGCGATTTATCCGCTGCGCAAGCTCCCGGAGCTTCCGATCGCAGGACTGGGCTCGCAGTGGCTCGAGAAACTGGAAGCGGAGCTCGAGGCCGACGGTGACCGGGCGTTGCTCTGCCGCAGAACACTTTGCGAGCTGGCGTATCCTGAATTTGTGGACAACTGGGACACCGCCATCAAAGACGCAAAGCTTCCACTCGCGACTCGTCTCGCCCTCTCGGCCCTCGACCCCCGCAACGTGACTCTCGAGCCCGAGTACTACGCCGAGTGCGACGACTCCCGCTTCCAGCGCGTGAAGCCGCTTCTATGGCTCTGGTACTCCTTTGACCGCACGGTGGCCGGAGGTCAGAACGTTGAGCTGGGAGTGCGGCTTCGGCGGGTGCTCGCGCGGTACATCTTCAAGAGGTGCGGAGAGAACTTCAAGGCGTTCCAGAACGTCGAGTTCTCGTTTGGTTACAACCTCGAGGCTGGCGACAATGTCGTCGTGCACAGGAACGTTCTGCTCGATGATCGCGGCGGGATCTCCCTTGGCAACAATGTGTCGATCAGCGATTTCGCGAACATCTATAGCCACACTCACAGCATTGTCGACCAGCGAGATGTGACCGACGCGCTGACTCGGTTGGATGACGGAGTCCGCATCACCTACCACGCTACTGTTCTCGCTGGTGTGCACGTGCACGAGCAGGCGATGGTTGGCGCGATGGCCGTCGCGACCAAGGATGTGCGTCCGTATCATGTTTACGTCGGCATTCCGGCGAAGAGCGTTCGAGTCAAACCAAATGCGCCATTCGGCCAGGACAACGTAACGACGGTAAAGCCGCGCTAGAAAATCCGGAGCACGTCTTCCGCTGGGCCAGCATTCCCTGTGGCGAGAAGATGGCGCGCGTCACGAAGCGCGTGTGCCTCACGTGGCCAGGTAAAGCGCGCGCAAGCTTCGTCGATCGATACCCACTCGTAGCGCTGATGCTCGTCACTGATGATTACCGCGGCGTCGTCTGGCACGAAGGCGGCAAAGGTGATGCACATCTGGACGGTGTTGCTCGCGTGGAGATAGAAGCTGCTCACCGTAACGTTGTATAGCGCTTCGGGCTCGAGTCCCGTTTCCTCGTGGAGCTCCCGTCGCGCGGCGGCCTCAGGTCTCTCACGAGAGTCCACTTTCCCGTAGACAGTTTCCCACGACTCCGGTCGCTTTCCATCAGCGGCGCGCTGCAACACGAGCACACGCCAGTCGCCCCCGCGGTGACGTATGACGAATACCTCGACGACGCCTGGAGTGATCTTCGTCACGGATCGATCTTGTGGCCTTTCATATACGATGCGATTCGGCGAATTATATGCCGACTGAGCGGCGTGTGAATCCGTGTGAGGTCCTTCGGGCTCGACAACGCGCACCAACTCCTGGGCGCTCGTCTTTCCGGCGACGATCTGCGCGCATCCGCATCCCCACAGCGATCGCGTGCCCGAAGAGCGCGCAGCGCTCATCAACTGCGCGGGCGGTTCATTCGCCGCGATCGCGCGCTCGATCTCCGGAGTCGTGACGAGAACTTCGGTGATCGCTATGCGGCCCGCATATCCAGTCATCGAGCACTCCGCGCAGCCCACTGGTACGTAGATCATGGAATCCTCAGGAATCGTTCCGATGAGTCTTCTGGGAACGCCCGCGTTCGCGACGAGCTTACACGCGGAGCAGAGTCTTCTGATCAAGCGTTGCGCGACGACGCCTTTCAGGGCACCGGCGAGCTTGGCCGAGTCGACTCCGAGGTCGGTGAGGCGCGTGATGGAGCTGCAGGCGTCGTTGGTATGGAGCGTCGCAAAAACGAGATGACCGGTGAGCGATGCCTGGAGCGCGATTGCGGCCGTCTCGCGATCGCGGATCTCGCCGATCAGAACTACATCCGGATCCTGCCGCAACACTGACCTGAGCGCCGATGCGAAGGTGAGTCCGGCCTTCTCGTGAATCTGCACCTGCACGATCCCCGGAATGCGATACTCGACGGGATCTTCGACGGTGATGATGTTGACGCCGCGGTGAAGGAGGAGCTTGAGCGCAGCGTAGAGAGTCGTCGTCTTGCCGGAGCCGGTCGGGCCCGTGACGAGAATCAATCCCTCACGCACCTCGAGCAGCTTTTGCATGCGTGGGCCGTCGACCGGGTCGAGGCCCAGTGATTCCACCGAGCGAAGCGCCGACCGCGAGTCGAGGATGCGGATCACGACTTTCTCGCCGTGCGAAGCGGGGAGCGTCGAGACGCGCAGATCGACGCGGGCACCGTTTATCGCGACGCGAGCACGGCCACCCTGTGGGCGCAACCGGTCTGCGATGTCCATCTGGCTCATGATCTTGATGCGGGATACCAAGGTCACGCCGACTGCCTTCGGAAGAATCATGATGTCCTTGAGAATTCCGTCGATTCGATATCGAACAGCGATGCCAGTCTCGCCGGCCTCGAGGTGGATGTCGCTCGCTCCCTGTGCGATTCCGCCGGCGACGATGTGATCGACGAGCTTTATCACGGGTCGTTCCGCGTCTTTTTCATCCGCCGCGACGTCAGTGGCATCGGCACGCTCGACGATCGACTCGACCGCTGATGTTGATCCGTCGATAAGCCGTGATACTCGTTCGACCGGAGCGTAGACCTCCTCGATGCGCTCACGGATGCGGCTCGGCGACGACAGGGACATTCGCACTCGCCGCGATGTGGCGAATGCCAGGGTTTTTTCGCAATCGATGTCGAGCGGATCGGCGGTCGCGATGTGGATCGTGGAATCGGAGATCGAGAGTGGCAGAATCAGGAATCGGCGAGCGAGCGCCTCGGGAACCTTCTCGCGTGCCTGGGTGCTGACTAATAAAGCGTCAGCGATTTCAACGCGCAGGCGCGCCGCTACTGCCGCGAGGACCTCGCCATCGGAGAGGAGCGACTCGCGGACGATGGTTTCCCAGTAGGTCCCCTGCAGTCTCGATTCGAGCTTGTCGAGCGTCGCCGGCGGAAATCGCTCGGCCAGAATTGACAGCAGCCAGCGATCGCGGACGGGTTGTTTCGTGGCGAAGGTCACAGCCTACGCTACAGTGCGTAAAGCGACGCACCATCGCCAAAATCACTCCCGCGGAATCGCCGCGAGCCAGAGACCAGCCGCGTGTGGCTTTTGCACAACGTAGAGAGGGTGAAAACGTAGGCCTAGAGCACGCTCCAGAAATCGCGCCCGATATCAACCGAAAAGGTCCACCTTCCGCCTCTGAGCCCGCGCGCAACGTCGAGTCGCAGCACGTCGAAAACAGTAAGCGCGCCGAGTCCCAACGATGGGTACCAGCCTTGTGTCGGCGTCTTGAAGCTCGCCGAGCGATCGGTCCAGACCGCTGTCGCGAACGGTGCCAAGGTTATGGTTGCGGGCGCTTTTCCATAGCGGCCCAGCGAAATTGGGAAAAATGGCGCCTCGAACCGCCACTCCGCGCGTTGGCTGATTCCGCCGCGACCGACGAACTCGTGAAAGTCATATCCCGGCCCACTCGTAGGGCCGCCGAGGAAAACGAGATGCTGGACAGGAACGGAATTCCCACTCAGGACGCCCGCAGCAATCGTGTGC
>CADDZN010000154.1 GCA_902812375.1 bacterium
GGAATGCTCGAGTCGGTACCGGGCGGCCCCTCCGGCTTCTGCCACGCCTGCTTCTCCGGGGACTACCCTACGCCGCCCCCCGCCGACCCGGAAAAACTCCGCTTCGGCTGCGGCTGCTGACGCCAATGGCGCAGTCGGTTTTTTTCTTCGGCAACGGAGCTGCCGAGGGCACACGGGACATGACGCGCGTCCTCGGAGGCAAGGGCGCGAACCTCGCCGAGATGACGAATCTTGGCGTTCCTGTTCCGCCGGGCTTCACCATCGCCTGCTCCGAATGCATCGAGTATCTGAAAAGTGGAAAATACTCGGACAGGCTGCGCGCCGAAGTCGAAGGAAACGTCGCGCGCCTCGAGGAAACGACGGGCAAAAAGCTGGGCGATCCGCGCAATCCCCTTCTCGTGTCAGTCCGGTCCGGTGCGCCAGTATCGATGCCCGGAATGATGGAGACCATTCTCAATCTCGGGTTGAATGACCGGGCAGTGAACGGACTCGCTTCGCAGAGCAACAACGCGCGCTTCGCCTACGACTCATATCGCCGCTTCATTCAGATGTACTCCGACGTAGTGCTCGGCGTCTCGATCCATGATTTCGAGCATCTTCTCAAGTCAAAGCGGATGACGCGTGGCGCCGCGACCGATGCCGACCTCGACGAGACGGCGCTGAGAAACCTCGTCGAGGAGTACAAATCGCTGGTGAGGAACCGTACCGGCGCCGAATTCCCACGCGACCCGATCGTACAGCTCTGGGGCGCGATCGAAGCGGTGTGGAAGTCATGGACGCTCAAGAAAGCCAGGGATTATCGTCGCGTGAACGGAATTCCGGAGGATCTCGGAACCGCGGTGAGCGTCGTGTCGATGGTCTTTGGAAATCTCGGTGACGACTCGGGCACCGGTGTCGCATTCACGCGGAATCCGTCGACCGGGGAAAAGCGGTTCTATGGCGAATTTCTCATCAACGCCCAGGGCGAAGATGTCGTCGCTGGAATCCGGACTCCGCTCGATATCGACGAGATGGCTGAAAAGCTCCCAAATGCGCACAAGGAGCTGATCGAGACGCAGGCGAGGCTCGAGCAACATTACCGCGACATGCAGGACCTCGAGTTCACTGTCGAGCGCGGCAAGCTTTATCTCCTGCAGACTCGCAGTGGGAAGAGGACGTCCGCCGCGGCCGTGCGGATCGCCCGCGACATGGTGCACGAAGGTCTCATCGATCGCGTCGAGGCGGTGAAAAGAGTTCCCGCTGGCCAACTCGACCAGCTCCTTCACCCGATTATCGATCCATCAATCCGAGCCGACCCAATTTGTCAGGGCTTGCCGGCAAGTCCAGGCGCGGCGAGCGGCAAAGCGGTGTTCGACCCCGACACGGCCGAGCAGCGTTCGCTCGCGGGAGAGAGTGTGATACTCGTACGGGACGAAACTACGCCGGAGGACTTTCACGGAATCGTCGCGGCGCGTGCGGTTCTCACCGCGCGTGGTGGGATGACGAGCCACGCGGCCGTCGTTGCGCGCGGGATGGGCAAATGCGCCGTTGTCGGCGCCAAGGACATGCACGTCGATCTCGAGCGAAAGTCCTTCAGTGTTGATGGAAAGCAGGTTGTCGAAGGAGACTGGCTCACTCTCGATGGAGCTTCGGGGCGCGTCTTCGCGGGTGACCTTTCCACGGTTCCGAGTGAAGTGGTCCGCGTCACGAACGGAACTCTCCCTGCTTCCCAGGCGCCACTCTACCAGGCTTACGCCGAGCTGCTCGGCTGGGCCGACGAAGTGCGGAAGCTCGGAGTGCGCGCGAACGCCGACACTCCGCGAGACGCGCGCATCGCCCGAAGCTTCGGGGCCGAAGGGATAGGGCTGTGCAGAACCGAGCACATGTTCTTCGAGGGCGATCGCATCACAGCGATGCGGGAGATGATCATTGCGCGCGAAGAGGGCGGGCGCCGCCGCGCACTCAACAAGCTGCTGCCGATGCAGCGGGCAGACTTCGAGGGAATCTTCCAGGCGATGGATGGACTCCCGGTTACCATCCGACTGCTTGATCCACCACTACACGAGTTCCTCCCGCACGGCGGTGAGGAATCGAAGCTGCTGGCGCGGACGCTCGATCTCCCGCGCGCCGATCTCAACCGCATCATCGAGTCACTGCGCGAGACCAACCCAATGCTCGGACATCGAGGCTGCCGGCTCGGGATAACTTACCCGGAGATTACAGAGATGCAGGCGCGCGCGATTCTTGAAGCGGCTGTGCGTGCAATGCGCCGTGGGATCAACGTGCGTCCCGAAATCATGATTCCGCTCGTGTCGACTGTGAAGGAGTTCGACAACCAGCGGGCGATAATCGAGGATGTTGCGGAGCGAGTGCTGGGCGGGATGGGAGAGAAACTTTCGTACCTCATCGGTACGATGATCGAGCTACCGCGCGCCGCACTCACTGCGGGACAGATCGCGAAGTCCGCCGAATTTTTCTCCTTTGGAACGAACGACCTCACTCAGACCACTCTGGGATTGAGCCGAGACGATGCGGGACGATTCCTTCCTTCTTACATTGATCGGGGTATCTTAGCGGATGATCCGTTTCAGGTTCTTGACACCGAAGGGGTAGGGAGACTCGTAAGGATAGCCGTTGAGGACGGGCGTGCAGTTCGTCCTAACATAAAGCTGGGAATTTGCGGGGAGCACGGCGGTGAGCCGCGCTCTATTGCTTTCTGTCATTCGCTTGGTCTCGACTATGTGTCATGTTCTCCCTTCAGAGTTCCAATCGCGCGGTTAGCCGCCGCTCATGCCGCTCTTGACGCGTAAGCTCGGCATCGCCCGGCGCCACATGGAGCTGATGCCCGCGGGATCGCTCCCGATGGCGCACGTGCAGCACGCACGGCCACTGAGAATCGCATTGGTGACGGAGTATTACTATCCGCACCTCGGAGGCATCTGCGAGCACGTGCACTTTTTCGCGCGTGAGGCGAGGCGGTACGGCCACCAGGTCGACATCATCACGTCGAACATACCGGGCGCTCGGTACGAGCCTCACGTCATCCGCATCGGGAAGAGTCAGTCGGTGTACGCGAATGGATCGCAAGCGCGATTTACCTGGGGCCTGGAGTTGAGGAAAGATCTGAAGCGGGTGTTCAGCCTCGGACAGTACGACATAATCCATGTGCACTCGCCGCTCAGTCCCGTTCTTCCAGTGCTCGCAATCGAGGAAGCCAACTGCCCCGTCGTCGGTACCTTCCATACTTACTTCGATCGCTCGATAGCTTACGGAATCGGAAAGCGATATTTCCAGAGACGCCTCGATCAGCTTCACGCCGCGATTGCCGTTTCGCACTCCACAACGATCGCTCTCAACCGCTACTTCGAGGCGAACTGGACCATAGTCCCGAACGGTATCGACATCGACGTGTTCAATCCGCACGTCCCGCGTCCTGCTGCACTCCGCACCGATGTGCCGGTCATACTTTTCCTCGGAAGATTCGACCCACGCAACGGACTAACGACGCTGATCGAGTCCTTCCAGAAGGTGCGCGGCAGAAACCGTGAAGCGCAGCTCGTGGTCGTTGGTGATGGACCTCTTCGGAAGCACTACTTTCGCGCCGCGGGCGGTGATCCCGATATCACCTTCGTCGGCTCGGTGCTCCACGAGCGCCCTAGCTACTACGCACACAGCGCAATGTATGCATGCCCGACTACGAAGGCCTCCTTCGGCATCACGCTTCTCGAATCCATGGCGTGTGAAACGCCGGTGGTGTGCTCCGACATCTATGGATTTCGCGATGTCGTGAAGCACGAACGAGAGGCACTAATGGTGCATTGTGGGGATAGAGATGATCTCGCGGATGCACTAGTACGACTTCTCGACGACGAGACGTTGAGAGCGAGGCTCGGCAAGAGAGGGCGTCAGGAGGCTGAGCAGTACTCCTGGGCCAACGTGACCGAGGCGGTGCTCGACATCTACACAGCGGTCCTTGGCAGGAACACACACGAATGATCGGGTTTGCAGCACTTGGAGTATCGGTACTCGGTGGAGTCGCACACGGAGCTTTCCATCGTAACAGTCCGATCTTCGGACCCGCTCTGGGCAAGATCGATAGCGACCGAAGAGTAGTTGCCCTCACCTTCGACGACGGCCCGAATCCAGACGCGACCCCGCGAATTCTCGACACTCTCGGCGAGAAAGGCGTGCGAGCAACTTTTTTCGTGCTGGGTAGTCACGCCGAACGTTGGCCCGACCTCGTGCGAAGGATCTCGCACGAAGGACATCAGCTCGGCAATCACGGGTATTTCCACCGGAAGCTGCACTTCAAGAGTCCGTTTTACGTAAGCCGCGACATTCGACTGGGCTTGCGCGCAATCAGGCGAGCTGGCGCCCCCGCGCCGCGCTACTTCCGGGCACCTCACGGATTTCGGAGCCCGTGGACGACATCCATTGCCAGCTCCTACGGCGAGCGCACCGTCGGTTGGTCGCTGGGCGTCTGGGACAGTGATCGCCCAGGCATCGACGAAATCGTTCGTCGTACAACCGAGGGAGTTACTCCGGGTTCTATCGTGTTGTTGCATGATGGAGATGGATACAACCCCGATGGCGACCGGATGCAGACCGCGGCAGCGCTGCCACACATCATCGACAAACTGAAAGATCAGGGCTACGAGTTCGCTACACTACCGAGTGAATGAGTCCTAAGCTGAAGAAGACGATCAGGTGGGTGATCTCCGCCGCGATTCTCGTCTTCCTCATTTTGTTCGCGCGCACAATCAACTGGCACGAAGCGTGGAATTCGATGCGACACGCATCGCTGCCGCTTCTTGCTGCCGCGATCGGTGTCAACATTCTGTCGGTTCTGCTGAAAGGAGTCAGATGGTGGCTCTTTCTTCGCCCCATTGGAATTCCCTCGCTGCCACTTTCAGTGCGCGCGACCGTCGCGGGCGCGGGACTCAATAACGTCCTCGTAGCCAACGGCGGAGATGCGGCGCGAGTGGTGTTCGTGTCTCGCGTCAGCGGCGGCTCGAGCTCGAAAGTGCTTGCTTCCCTTGCCCTCGAGAAGCTGTTCGATCCCATCGGCTTCGTGATGCTGCTCGTTTACGGCGTGCTGGTTTTCAATCTGCCACCACAGTTCGAGCGCTGGAAACTTCCGGCCGAGTTGACGCTGGCCGTGATCGTTCTCCTGCTGGCGTTCTTCGTGTATGCCACGCGCCACATCAAACCCGAGCACGTTCCCGAGCGGCGTGCTCGGCCGCGCACCTGGTGGGGGCGCACCCGAGCCTATCTCGTCAGCTTTGGTCAGACCGCCGGCCGCCTCGCCACAGGCCCACGTTTCGTGGGGGCGATGGTGCTCTCCATGTTATCCTGGGCCTGCCAGCTCTGGACCTTTGAGCTGGCCGCCGCTGCCGCACACGTGCACGTCCCGCGCGCTGGGAGTCTGGCTTGTCTGCTCGGAATCAACGTCGGTCTCATCATTCGCGCGACGCCCGGGAACGTCGGCTTCTTTCAATTCGTGTACGCTCTTACGGCGAGCGAGTTCGGCGTAGCGCGCGACGATGCAATCGCCGTTTCTTTGCTCATTCAGACCATTCAGATCCTGCCACTCACGCTACTCGGCATCGCGCTCGCTCCGGAATTCATTTTCCGCCGCGGAAAAAAGGACAAGGAAACCGAGGAGATCGCGCGTCGTATCGAGGAAGAGCGACAGAAACATCACGGGCCACTTTCTACGGCAGAAGAAGTTCTACAGCGAGCCGACAAGGCTGGGGTGACGCCAGCGCCAAAAAAAGCCTAGAAGCGTCGACCGCGACTGCGAGAGTCAGGAGCCCGAGTTTGCTCCAACTCGAGCGCTCTGGAGGAAGGCGATGAACTGCGCTGGGTCTCTCGTGAGGCCACTGAAGGTTGAGCGCACCTTCCCGTTGGGCGCGACAACAGCGTAAAGCGGTAACGCCACCGTCCCAAAGCTTCGCTCCTGGAAGCTTTGCTGCTTTTCATAAAGCGGTCCATCTCCGTCGGTATAGAGCCGTGAGAGAACGAAATTGCCTAGCTCCGCTTCCACGTCGGGCCGGCTGAAAATATTTGCTTCCATCCACCGGCAATTCGTGCACGTATATCCGGTGAAGTCTATGAAGACAGGCTTCCCTGTCGACCGAGCGGTCGCCAGCGCTCCGTCGTAGTCGTTCAGGATCCATTGGTTCCCGCCGATGCTCGCGAAGGAGCGCGCGGTGGAAAGCGGCGTCGGAAGAAACGCCTCGAGCTGCGGAAGCGCTCGCCCATTGACTCCCGATGCCAACCAAAGGGCGACCATTGCGGCCACTGCTGCCGGGACCATGTCCGCGATACGGATAGTGCCGCGCTCCCGTCCTGGGAGAAACCAACGCCGCGCTAAATACAGCGAACCGATGACAGCGAGCGCAGACCACGCAATCAGCACCACGCCGCGAGTCAACACGCCCCAATGCAGAACCATATCTGCGTTGGAGATGAACTTTATGGCGGCAGCTATCTCGAGCAATCCGATCAGCACTCGCAGCGTCACCATCCATTCACCCGCACGAGGAAATCCGGCGACCGAGCGCGGCACTAACGCCAGCAAGACGAATGGAAGTGCAAACGCCGTGGAGTAAACGAGCATCCCGACGATGGGGCTGAGCCAGGTCCCGCGCGACGCGAGAACCAGCAGGGTACCGATGAACGGGGCCGTGCAGGTGACGGAAGTCAGCGTAAACGTCGCGCCCATGATGAGAGCGCCGACGGAGCTGCCAGGCCTAGCTTCACGCGAAGCACGATCGGCGACGTTTGCGAGTCTCCACGGGGAAGGCGTAGAAAGAAATCCAAACAGATTTGCCGCGAAGACGAGAAATAGCGCGGCGAGCGTAAGATTGACCCACGGATTTGCCGCGAGTCGGTTCAAACCCGCCGCTCCAAATATTCCCGCCAGCGTGAGCCCGAGCAGAGTGAAGGTCGCAACTATTCCCAAGCCGAACAGAAGCGGACGACGAAGATCGAGGTTCGGCCGCGCGGTTGGCTTGGAAAAGAAAGCAATGGTGACCGGAATCATCGGGAAGACGCACGGCGTGAGCAGCGACAGAAGTCCAGTGGTTGCCGCGAGCCAAAGGAATCCGCTACTCACGAGCGTGTCCCGACCTTGAGGACTGCGTGCAACGTATCAGTCCGCGGTGGAAGGCAGAGCGTCTCACTACACACTTGGTAGCGCGCGCCAATCTGGATCGTTCGGATGCCCGCGCGAGAACGACTCGGCACTGCGAGGTCGATAGTGAACTGCGGATTTCCGGAGTAGAGCTCAGTCTCGATTCCGAAATTGTTGTCGAACTGGCGCTCGGGTTGCGGAGCCTTGATCACTCCGCGAATAACTGCATCGCCGCCGGCGATCAGCCGAATAGTCAAAGGGATCGGTCCGCCCGGTTTCTGCGCGAGAGAATAGATATGCCAGCCCTTCGCGATCTCGGCCCGTAACGACACCGGCGTCGAGCGGCCCGGCATGACTCTATGTGCTGAGCTACCGCCTACCAGAGTCCATCGCACAGG
>CADDZN010000155.1 GCA_902812375.1 bacterium
TCTACGGCACGACCACCGAGCAGGGGGCGATCGACACGATCCGTCGCGCGCTCGAGCTCGGGATCAACTTTCTCGACACCGCCGATATGTACGGGCCGTTCACGAACGAGAAGCTCGTCGGCAAAGCGATTCGTGATCGCCGCGATCGCGTTGTCGTTGCGACGAAGTTCGGCAGTCAGCGGCGCGAAGACGGAGGATGGATCGGCATCAACGGCAAGCCGGAATACGTCCGCGCCGCATGCGACGCGTCCCTGCAACGGCTCGGCATCGACCATATCGATTTGTATTACCAGCATCGCGTCGACAACACGGTGCCGATCGAGGAGACGATCGGCGCGATGGGCGACCTAGTCTGCGAAGGCAAAGTCCGCTACCTGGGCATGTCCGAGGCGGCACCGCAGACGCTGCGTCGGGCGGCGAAGGTGCATCCGATCAGCGCGCTGCAGACGGAGTACTCGTTGTGGAGCCGCGATCCGGAAGACGAGATCCTGCCGACGGTGCGCGAGCTCGGGATCGGATTCGTCGCGTACAGTCCGTTAGGCCGCGGGTTCCTGTCCGGCCGCTTCCGCACGATCGATGATCTCGAGCCGAACGACTACCGCCGCAACAGCCCGCGGTTCAAGGGCGAGAACTTCCAGCGCAATCTCGAGCTGGTGAAGAAGATCGAGGAGATCGCGCGTGAGAAAGCTGTGACGCCTTCGCAGCTCGCACTTGCGTGGCTGCTGGCGCAAGGCGACGATGTCGTGCCGATCCCCGGAACGAAGCACGTGCAATACCTCGAGGAAAACGTGGGCGCGACGGATGTCGAGTTGACGAAGCGGGATCTCGAGCGCATCGACGCCGTTGCGCCGCTGGGCGTCGCAGCGGGCGAGCGATATCCCGATATGAGCACGGTGAATCGATAGCTGTCATTCCGAAGTGGTGTTCGACCGAGGCGGCTCCCGCGTCTGCCCTACTCCGTGACCGGTGCGCCGCGGAGCGACTTCGCGACGAGACCGATGCCGCCGGCGAGCAGCACGAGCATGAGAATCGTGTTGAAGAGGCTCGTCGGCCGGAAGTAGATGTCGAGGTTCGTCAGGATGCCGGCGAAGATGATCACTGCGCCGGCGAGCGTGAGCAGCCATCCGACGATGTTCCTGCCGTTGAAGAACAGCATCGCGATGCCGATGAGGAGCGGAATCAGCGACAGGCCGAAGCCGCTGTGGCCCCAGATCATCCAGCCGCCGGTCGTCACCATCACCTGATTCGTGAGCAGCCAACCACCGGCGACGGCCATGATGAAGCCGATGACGAATGTGCCGAGGCCGCCTTCGGTTCCGCCTGCGCCGCGAAGTGTCATGCGCGAAATTTTACTGCGGTACGAGGCGTTGATCGGGACTGCGGCGCGTGATATTTTCCGCGCCCAACCACTGAGTGTCGCGGGGTGGAGCAGTCTGGTAGCTCGTTGGGCTCATAACCCAAAGGTCGCAGGTTCAAATCCTGCCCCCGCAACCAATTCGAACTCACACAACGGCCAGCGCTTACGCTGGCCATTGGTGTTTGAGGCGCGCGCGCAAACTGGCCGAAATTAAGGTTTTATTAAGGTCGCCTCAAGCAGACAACTGCGCTGGTCGTGTCACCGGTCACGTCGCGCGTGCGCGACTGGCCAACGACTTACGCCTTCATGGGTTGCTGACGCCGAGGCTGCGGCGCGCGTCGAGATCGGCCGTTGTCGCCAGTTTCACGATGAGTGTGGCCAGACTCTTCCGAGCAACGTCATGCCCTTTGAACGCCTCGCCCTTCTGGGTGAGCTCGTAATCGGTGCGGTCTTCGTCCGTGAGCCAGCCCGGCCGAAGGATCGTGTAGTCGAGGTCGGAGGCTTCGATGACCTCCGCAGCTTTCCGGTATCGGTCGAGAATCGGTTTCTACTTCTGTCCGGGAACCTCGTCATAGATGCCCATCGAGCTGATAAAGATGAGGCGGCGGACGTTCGCCGCGTGCATCGCATCGACGATGGCGCGCGTCGCGAAGGCGCCAACCGACTCGGAAGACGTGTGGTGCGTCCGAATGCTCGCCTGGTAGAGAAGGTCGATCGTATCCGTCCGAAGGCGCTTGAACGAGCCTTCGCCCGCGACCTTAATGTGCTCGGGCCGGCTGTTCACGGTTTGCGTCTTCGGCTCATTCGTAAAGCCGAACTTCGTCGCGATGACGACCATGTCGCGCAGCGGTTCGAGCGCCTCGCCGACGAGCTCCTCGTTGTGAAACGGACCGTAGATCTGAGCTGTGTCGAAGAAGGTGACGCCGAGGTCCACGGCGCGACCGATGAGCGCGATCATCTGCGCGCGATCGGCGGCGGGGCCGTAGCCGTGACTCATGCCCATGCATCCGAGACCGACGGCGGAGACTTCGAGTCCCTGTGTTCCTATCCTGCGTTTCCCGAATCTCGAACCAACGAACGAGAATGTCTCAAAGCGAGGGTAGGTGCCGATCCTTGAGGACCGGCACCTACCTCGTTTCAAAACGTTGCTTCGAAACGGAGCCGAATCGCTCGCGGTTCCACCGGGTGCAAGTGCGTGTCGTTCACGCCGTCGGCCGGCTCTCCCCGGAGACGGGACGCGTAGTAGTAGTCGATGTCGCTCACAGTCGCGTTGAGAAGATTCAGTCCCTCGACCACGACACGGTAGCGAGGCGTGATCGCGTACCCGAGGCTTGCAGTAACGAGGTTCGACGCTCGCGAACGGATGCTGTTGTCCTCGATGAGCGGGCGCGGTCCGAGATAGCGGTAGCGAATCGAGCCATTGAACCGGCCAAGGTCGTAGGCCGAGATCCCTGACGAAACGACTCCTTCAACGGCGCCCGGGATGCGTGCTCCCACCATATCGTGGTCCGTAAAGCGGGCCTTTGAGTACGCAAGGTCTGTGTCAAAGATCAGATGGTCGGAGAGTCGGTAATAGTTCGACCACTCAAAGCCGGTTCGGCGGCTCGGCCGGCTGGCGTCCGTGCTTCCGGCATCCCCGGAGAAGACGAGTTCTGAATTGATATCGAGTCCCCAAAGCGCAATGGTGCTCTGCAGGCGCGGAATGATGTTGGTACGGAGTCCGACCTCGGCTCCCTTCGTACGAACGAGTGGATCGACCGGATGGGCCGGGTCGCCGGTCTTTGGGTCCCGCGTGAGAGTGGACCCGCGGCCATCATTGCTGTGGAAGCCGCTCCCGGCACTCGCGTACATCTCAGTGTCCGCCCATGGTCCGATGATGACGCTGAATTTCGGGCTCAGGAGAGAAGCGTTTGCACTGCCGCCGTTCGCCGGGTCACCGGCATGTACGCCGAAATGGTAGTCATCGGCGCGGAGACCGATGACCGTTCGAACCTTCTCCTGCCACTGCACGGTCGACTGCGCGAAGACGCCCGCGCTCGTCTGGAGCACTTTATCGGCTCGGATCGTGTCGACGAGTTCCCGTTCGCGAGTGTGATACAGGCCGATGAGGCCGATGTGATCGTGACGTACGTCCACGCCAACGAGATTCTCGAACGAGCGACCGAAGAAGGTCTCGAACCATTGGTGCGTGACACGGCCACCGGCTACGACGCGGCGATCAGCTTGATGGAACTGATCACCGTTTACCGGGTCATCGAGGAAGTAGGTGAAGTTCGAGAAGAGGTTGAGACCGTAGCCGATGCCGTAGAGGCTCCCCTTCGTCAGCGAGTAGTCACCTCGTCGTTGCCACTCGCCGACCATTGAGTAGCGATGCGAGTCTCCGCCGTCCGAGGGATCAATCGCGCCGAAACGTGAAATGAGTCCCTCCTGGATCGCCCGATCGGGCACCTGGTCGGTGGAGTTCCAACGGCCGTGATACGCAGCCACCGTGACGGAGTAGGCGTCCTTGTCATTGCCGCTGGTGAAGCGTGCGAGCCCGTTGAACTTGCGGTAATCATCCGGATGCTTCCAGGGCCCGTTGTTCCGAGAGATCTCGAGTCCTCCGAGAAGAAGTCCGCCCGCCCATGGCGTCGAACCGGCTGCCAGTGCGCGCTGATAGCCGAACGAACCTCCGGTCAGAGACACGATGGGCTTTTCGAGGTAGTTCGCATAGTTGATGTTCGCGGCTCCCGCCGAGGAGAAGTCCCCCTCGTCGGCGTAGTACGGACCCTTCTTGTACTGCACGCCGCTGATGAGCTCAGGGATGAGGAAGTTGTTGTCAGAGTATCCCTGACCATGCGCGTGTGTCGGCATGTTCACCGGCGCGCCGGCCACGGTCGTCGCGAAGTCCGTGCCGTGGTCGAGGTTGAAACCCCGAAGGTAGTACTGGTTCGCCTTTCCCTCGCCGCTGTGCTGGCTGATCACGACGCCAGGGATGGTCTCCAGGACATCGCCCGGGCGTTGCTCGGTGCGGGCCTCGATCTGCTTCGCGGTAATCACACCGACACTTGCGGCGTCCGCGATGCCGATCATGCCGTTGATCGGCGTGTCGAGATCTGCGAGGTTACGGAAGGTCTTCTTGCCCGTCACCACGATGGATGCACTTGTTTCTAAAGGAAGCGTCACGTCCACCGCTGTGGGTGCGCTGTCGCGCGCGTCGACGGTTCGGCGAACGCCGGCGAAGTTGATGAGTTTGAAGTTGATCTGATGCGCGCCTTCCGAAACGGTCGCGCGATATTGACCCTTGGAATCGGTGACCGCCATGATCGCGCGTTCGCGGGCGCCGGTGATCTCAATCGTCACACCGGGCAGCACCTGCCCGCTGGTGTCTTTTACAGTGCCTTGAATCACAGCAGCCGAGGCGATGCCGCCGCTGCCGAGTACGAACGGTAGACAGACAACCACCGCCCGAATAAATCGGTTCGTCATACGTCCTCCACAACATTCGAGGTGGGTGCTTCAGGTTTCAGCGGCCCGGCGGCGGGGTGGACCCCGAACTCGAAGCGTTCTCGTCGAAAGGACGGAATGTACCTCCGTCCGTTCCACGCGACCGAGAGGAGCTGCGGCCGCACTCGCGACGACTACGGGTGTCCGGTCGATGTGGTCGCTGAGCGCTGCGCCAAAGTGAAAAACGCTCGATCCGCCGTGGTCCGGATCGTCGTGATGGTGGTGCTCGTGATGGTGCGGATCGATGCCGTCTTCGGCGTGGCGGTGATGCGGAGCCTCGGACTCTTCGTGTTCGTGATCCTCATCGTGTTCGCGAGCGTGATCGTCCGCTGGCTCGGTGCTCGACGCATGATGGTCATGGTCCTCATCGTCCGCGTCAGGGTCATGCGCGTGCTCCTCAACCTCGGGGCCGCCATGCGGATGAATCGCATCGCCCTGCTCCTCCGTGTGGTCGTGCTCCGGGAGGTAAACGATCGAGTCGCCGACGTGGATGTGATCGGGGCGATGGAAGGCATGGTGGAGCGTCGGCGCGACGACGGCGCCGTAACAATAGACAAGGATCGCCCCGGCTCGCGCCGGAAACGAGCGAAAAAACCACCGCATCTCGCTTCTGAATACGAATTCCGCGCCGGACTAGATGGGTTGCCTGTAGGAACTCACGCACCCGGCCGCGAAGTCACGGCTCGGGAAATTTGGCTGCGCAGAATCTGCGCTCCGTTACGCCGCGGTAGAATCGGCGCGTGCTGCCGTATCGCCTCTCGGTCGCCGTCCTCTGCGCGCTCCTCGTGAGCGCGGCGATTCTCGCCACAAGGCCCTCATGCGGCAGAAAGGGAACCCCGTCTGGCCCCGCGTGTTGCAGAAACGAGGCGACGTGTCCGATGCATCAGAAACACGGATCCGGCGCGCTTGGCTTCGCGGCCTGCCACGGCGACAGTGCTGAGACATCAGCGATCGTGGTCCACCACCGCGCCGTTCTTGCGACAAGCGTCAACACGGTCGACATTCCGCAACGCGACCGCACCTTCGAAACCCCGGTGTCTTCTATCCCCTCGGCCGATGTCGTTCCGCGCACGCCCCCTCCTCGCACTGCTAGACGTCCTCTCCGCAGCCGTCTTTTCTCGACCCGAGGAGGTCCTTGTTCATGCGCCATGTCTTCATGGTTGGAGCGCTGCTCCTGCTTTTCTCGCTTGCTACCGGAAGTGCCCGTGCGAGCTGCGGATCGTCATCCTGTCCAATCGATCTTCACGCCTTGCAGTTCGGCGACGCCGGCCGGTTCTCTCTCGATCTCTCCTTCCAGTACCTCGATCAGGATCAGCCGCGGATTGGGACGCGGCGCGCGCACGTTGGCGAAATCGCGTCGGATCACGATGAAATCCGCACCATCAACCGCTTGGCGTCGCTTCAACTGAATTACACGGTGAATGAACGTCTTCAAATGGGCCTGAGCGTGCCCTACGTCTCGCGGTCCCATGAGCATTTCGACGTGGAGAATGCGCGGATAGAGCGGTGGAACTTCGCCGATGTCGGGGACGCAGTGATTCAGGGGCGTCTCCGCATCTTCGCTTCGGACGGGCTGGCGCATTCGTCCCTGTGGCTCACCGGAGGCGCAAAGTTCCCCACCGGCGCCCGTCGTGAGGTTGGAAGTACCGGCGAGGATGCCGAGGTGACCATCGCGCCGGGGACTGGTTCGACGGATGCGCTCCTCGGCGTCACCTACCAGTCCGGCGTTCTGCGAAACACGACCCTCGCAGGCGAGCTCGGTCACACCACCCTCATCCCGTTTTTCGTCGCCCTGAACGGACGCGTGAATGGGCGCGGGACGCACGAATACCGCCGCGGACACGAGGTCCAGCTCAACGCCGGAACGGAGTATCCGCTCAGTAGCTCGGTCCACGTCCTCGGCCAGGTCAACGGACGCGTCATCGGCAAAGACGCGGTAGGGCAAACGAATGAGAACCGAGACCTCACCGGCGGCCGATACCTATACCTGAGTCCGGGACTGCGCATACTTTTCGACCACGGAATATCGATCTACGGGTTCGTACAGGTCCCGGTGTACCAACAGGTGAATGGCTTGCAGCTTACGTCGAAAGCGAACTACCTCGCAGGTATCAGGAAGAGCTTCTAAGACCACGGCAGGCCGGCTGACGCTGGCTTGCCTGGTTTGGCACTACGCCCTTTCCTCAAGCCCTCTCGAATGCGTTCCATGAGACATCGGCGGTTCCAAACAATGATCCCAGCGGTCAGCGCGAGGTACACCCAGCCCATCGACGTCAGTATGGCAATCGTTCGGGGTTCGTCGTTGTGAAAGGCAAACGCGAGACCGAGCTGCACGAAGAACAAGGTGAGCAACGCGAACGCACTCTTCAGACTGAGGCGCAGACAGAGCAGCAGCGCGAGGCCGAAGAGCGATTGTGCTGCGGTCAGAAAGAACTCCTCCCGCTGCCGGAAATCGAGCGGCAGCGCACCGAGCCGGCCGGCACCGAGCGAATAGGCAAGCGGAATCATGCCGACGAGGAGCGTCCACTGGTTGATCTTGTCGCTGATGAGGGCACCGAGGGCAATGGTTGGGCGTAGGGCGAGAGTGAAAAGAATCGTGATGATGATTTCCGGCGACTCACCCGCAAGCGGCGCGACCCACTGGATCACGAGGAACTCATGGAGAC
>CADDZN010000156.1 GCA_902812375.1 bacterium
TTTCAGCAGCGATGCCGTTGTCTCCGCCACTCCTTCGATTGCGCCGATGAAGCTCGCGTTTGCTCCGAGCACACTGGCCAGAAAGACCGGCAGCAGTGGATAGATCATCTCCGTCGACACGTCCGTGAAAAAGCTCACGGCGCTCAAGCCGAGGATGTTGGTGCCGAGCTTTGGCTTTTGGTTATCGACGCGCGCCTGCGTCGCCGCCGACGTTACGATGCGTGCACCTCTGAGTGATCTCCGACGGTGACTTCGCCGTGCACGCCCTCCAGAACCACCTCGTCGCCAACCAGCGAGTTCCGCAACACCGATTTCGAGATCTTCGTCTTTGAGCCAATGATGGAGTTACTTACCTGTGTGCCGTCCAGAACGGTGCCCGAGCCAATGGAAACGTTCGGGCCGATCTTTGATTTCCTGAGAGTGACGTTGTCCTCGATGTACACAGGATCGATGATCATGGAGTCTCCGACGTCCTTCGGCCTTCTCGCGCGTCCGCGCTCGAGCATCGCCTGATTCGTCTCGAGCATCGTCTCGATCTTCCCCGCGTCGTACCAGCCTTCCACGTCGATCACCTTGATCTTCGCGCCCTTGTCGATCATGTACTGAAACGCGTCGGTGAGGAAATATTCGCCCTGATTCTTCGGCTGCCTGAGGGTGTAGTCGATTCCCTCGAAGAGGAGCTTCCAGTTCCGGATGTAGTAGAGGCCGATGTTCGCGCGCTTCGATATCGGCGTCTTTGGCTTCTCGACGATCTTCGTCATGTTGCCGTCCTTATCCGTGACTACGACGCCGAACCTCTGATAGTCCTCGACCTCCTTCACCCAGATGATCCCATCGGCATCGACGGTTTTCACCTTCGACAGATCCGCATCGAAGATCGTGTCGACGAAGATGATCAGTACCGGCTGGTCGACATAGTCCCGCGCGAGCGCAATTGCTCCAGCCGTTCCGTCCTGGATCTTCTGCTCGATGAACACCGACGGCACATCGATCTCGGTACGCGCAAACTCCTCGACCTTCTCTTTCAGGTGTCCGGTGATGTAGATGATCTGCTCGACGTTGCCGAGCTTCTTGAGCTCGTCGAGGACGTACGACATCACGGGCTTGCCCGCTACTTTCATCATCGGCTTGGGCGTGAGATGCGTGTGCGGCCGCAGACGCGTCCCCTTCCCCGCCAGTGGAATAATCACTTTCATGGCGCGCTCGTTCCCTCTCGCCCGTACTTATCACTCAGCCGCACGACATCATCCAGCTCCGGAGTAGAGACCTCCAGCACGTCGCAATCCGTCAGGGCAACCATCTGGTGAACGGTTCCGGGAGTATTCCGGAATGATTCACCGAGCTTGAGCTGGACATCCTCGAGCCGGTCGTCATCTCCCCTGACGCGATAGGCCATCTCGCCCGAAAGCAGATAGATCGTTTCGTCTTTTTTATTGTGGTATTGCAGAGAGAGCTCCTGGCCAGCGTTGATGTGGAGAATTTTTCCGACGTATCGGTCGGATTTTGCCCAAATGATCTCGTGGCCCCACGGCTTCGTCACTTTGACAATGTCAACACGTCCGGCCTTGCCTTTGGTTTTCTTCTTTGTCATGCATAAATATCTATACGCATGCTGTGCGGAGCCACTTCGAGGCGGGCATGCTTTCTGCCCCCTCCTACCGCATGATTCTCTCGCCAAAGCATCTTCCGCGCCTCGCCGCTACGCTGGGCCTGTTTACCAACTATGGGCTGCGCGATTTCGCCAACCGGCAGGGTCTGCTCAATCTCGAGGGAGCGAGCCTTGCGGCAGGCGACGGCTCGCTCGATGGCGAATCCGCGGCCAAGGCGAAGGCGTTCCGCGAACGTCTCGTGCAGCTCGGACCGGCGTACATCAAGCTCGGCCAGGTGCTCTCGACGCGCCCCGATCTGCTGCCGCCGGAATACATCGAGGAGCTCGAGCATCTCCAGGACGACGTCCCGCCAATGTCGTACGAGCAGGTCGAGGAAACCATCGAGCAGGAGCTGCACGCCAGAATAAGCAAGCTGTTCAAAAGCTTCCAGCAGGAGCCACTCGGCAGTGCAAGCCTCGGACAGGTGCACGCCGCGGAGCTCCGCGATGGCAGAAGTGTCGTCGTAAAAGTGCAGCGGCCAAACCTGCGCGAGCAGCTCAGTGACGACATCGAGTACTTTCGCGAGCTGGCGACTTTTCTCACCGATCATACCTCGGCGGGATCGCGCGTCGACCTCGTCGGTGTCGTTCAACAGGTCGAGCGCGCGCTGGTCGACGAGCTCGACTACCGCACCGAAGCCCGGAACGCCGCATCGTTCAGGAAAGTGCTCGCGGCCTTTCCGCACATTCTCATTCCGCGGGTCATCGATGCGTACACCACGCACAAGGTGTTGACCACCGAGCGCATCAAGGGCGTCAAGATCGACGACATACCACCAATCACTCGCATCGAGTACGACTTCACCGGGCTCGCTGACGAATTCGCGCATGCGTATCTGGAGCAGATCACGGATCGCGGCCACTTTCACGCGGATCCACATCCGGGAAATGTTTTCGTGGTGCTCCCAGGTCCTGACAATCCGCGCACGCCATCGGAATCCGTCGCGGACGATCGACGCCTGGAGGTCCGACCTGGGGCGACCGCACTTACTCAAGCCGAGAACGACGCCAAAGCGGCCGCCGCGCTGGCCCCGCCGCGCGACGAGCCAAAGCTCGCACTAATCGATTTTGGAATGACGGCGCATCTCACCGGAACGATGCGCGACCACGTTATTCGCCTGCTGCTCGCTATGGCCGAAAACAATGGAGATGCAGCGGCCGAAACACTGATCGAGATGGGTGAAGTGCCGGACGTGTTTAATCGCTCGGCGTACGTCAGGGACATCGCTGGCCTGATCGCGAAGCACGCCAATCAAACGGTTGAAGAGACGCCCGCTGGGATCGTCCTCTACGAGATGATCGCAGTAGCGTTTCGCGAGGGTCTCAAGCTTCCCGCGGAGCTGACACTGCTCGCGAAGGCACTCTTCAATCTCGACGCGGTGACTCGATCCCTCGATCCAAATTTCAATCCAAGCAACTCCATCCGTGAGTACACCGCCGAGCTCGCCAACAAGAGAGCGCAGCGCGACATGTCGCCTCGGCGGCTATTTCAGATTGCCTCAGAGACGTCGGATTTGATGCGGGCGTTGCCACACCGGCTCGATGTCTTCACCCAGAAGCTGGTCTCCAACGATTTCGCCGTGCGCGTAGATACTCCGCAACTGGGGTCGCTGTTACTGGGCCTCGAGAAAGTTGCGAACAGGATTTTTACGGGGCTCGTGCTGGGCGGGTTACTCGTCGCGAGCGGACTGTTGCTGCAGTACCAGCGGCGTCTCGGTACGATAGGGTTCATCATCGCCGCGGCGATCGGCCTCTGGATGGTGCTGACGATCCTGATCCAGGACAGGCGCAGCAGAAAGCGCAAGGAAGGTCGTAGCTCGCACTGAGAGCTACTTCCAGTACAGCACGATCTTTCCGAACGTCGCGTTCGATTCCATGAGATCGTGCGCGGTACGGCTCTCCTCGAATGAAAAAACCCGGTCGACGACGGGCTCGAGGCGACCGGCCTCGAAGAGCGGCACCGCGCGCTCATCGAACTCTCGCGCAAGCGCAATTTTTTCCTCGAGCGGCCGCGCGCGTAGTACGGTTCCAATGATAGTCAGTCTCTTTCGCAACAGGAGACCGAGATTGAAGTCGCCTGACGGGCCCGCAGTAAGGCCAACGACCACTATGCGGCCGCGTGATGCAAGAATACGGAGATTCCACGCCAGATAATTTCCTCCGACGAGGTCCACGACTGCTTGCACCCGTTCGCCACCAATTGCCTGCTCGATTTTGGTGGGCCAGTCTCCACCCGACGAATCGATCGCGACATCGAGTCCGAGCCGAACCGCGCGCTCGAGCTTCGCTCCAGATCGCGAGGTACCAACAACCCGCGCTCCGGCAGCGCGAGCAATTTGTAGTGCGGCGGTACCCACTCCGCTTGCTACCGCGTGAATGAGAACCGTTTCGCCGGCGCCAACCTGAAGACGGTTGAACAGTGCGTCGTATGCGGTCAGAAACGCCTCCGGGACCGCCGCCGCGTTTTCCCACGACATGCCCGCCGGAACCCGCATTGCTTCGCGCTCGTGCACGCACACATACTCGGCGTGTCCGCCTCCGCCAACAACTCCCATGACGCGGTCGCCAAGCTTCCACATCGCGCTCTCTGGTCCGAGCGCCTCCACCTCACCCGCGTACTCCAGGCCACTGATGTCTGCTGGCGCGCCCCGCGGCGCCGGATAATTTCCGCGACGCTGCGAGATGTCCGCGCGATTCAGCGCGGACGCATGAACGCGGACCCTGATCTGGCCCGGCCCGGGCTCGGGCGTTGGACGATCCTGGATTTCCAGGACGTCCGGTCCGCCAGACCTCGTGATGATGACGGCTTTCATATTCGCAGCAAGTTACCGCGTTCAAATAAAAAAAGGCCGACCCGAAGGCCGGCCTTTTTCTCAGAGCGCAGATGGTTATCGAATCTTGTTTCCGTTTGCGTCCCAGACTTCAACCGTCCCAAGATTTCGCGCACGAATCGGTGCCTCGATCTTGGATAGATCTCCAGCGACAACAACGATCAGGTTATCGGGTTTGAGCCTGGACTTGGCGGTGCGAGCAACGTCCTCCGGAGTTACCGCGGCGAGCCGCTCACGGTAGGTCGTATAGAAATCGAGCGGCAAGCCCCAGATGATCAGACTCTGAAGGCTTCCGGACAATCCCTGAACCGTCTGAACGGAGTTCGGAAAACTCGACACGAGATTGTTCACCGCATCCCGTAGCTCCGATGCAGGAACCGCTTCGCTCACGATTCTCCGGTACTCGCCGAGTGCTTCGACGAGAGCCGAATCTGTCGCATCGGAGCGGACGTCAGAGCTTATCTCGAACGCTCCAGCGCCCGACCTCAGATCGAGACCGCTGAATGCTCCATACGTGTAGCCATGCTTCTCACGCAGATTCAAGTTCACTCGGCCACTGAATCCGCCGCCAAGAACCTGATTGAGCCCGAGCATCGAGATGTAATCGGGATCGGTTGCCTGGAATCCCGCCTGGCCAATCACGATCGACGACTGCACGGATCCGGGACGATCCACGAGAATAATCCGTGTTCCGTTGACGGGCTGCACAGGGTTGCTGACCGGCGCCGCCGAGGCTCGGCTCGCCGTCCAATTTCCGAACGCCTGCTGTGCCACGGTCCCCGCGGCTGCTGGAGTGATGTCTCCAACAAGCAGCAACGTCGCCGCGGATGGCGCGTACATCGACTGATGCCATGCTACGACATCAGCACGAGTCAAAGCCTTGAGGGTCGCGGGGATTCCGCTTGCTGGGCGAGAGAACGGCGCTGTCGAGTCGAAGGCGGCGCGAACAAAAGCGTCAGCCGCGAGGCCCGCTGTCCGCGCATGGTTCTGCTGGTATGCGGCGAGCGCCTGATTTCGCACCCGCACAAATTCTACCTCCGGAAAAGTCGGAGCGATTACAGTGCGAGCAGCGAGCGCGAGTGCCTGCGGAAATACATTGCTCAGCGCGGTGACGTTCGCGAACGACGTACTGTAGCCGCCACCCGTTGAGAACTGCGCCCCAATTCTGTCCATCTCTCTCGCGATGTCGGCGCCAGTGAGATTGCCCGTTCCCTCCGCCAGGAGAGTTCCGGTGAGACCAGCGAGACCATTCTTCGAGGCGGGCTCGCGCATTGCACCGGCGTCAATCATCAGTCTGCCAGTGATAATGGGGAGCGTGTGCTTCTCGACAACGATCACTCTCAGTCCGTTCGCGAGCCGGAATTCGTTGATTTGCGGAAAGGCGTAAGGGCGAAGCGGGCCTGCCGGTGGCGGCTTGACCTGAGCTCCGATGAACTTTGGCGCAGCGACGAACGATGTCGCCGCGAGTGCGAGGGCAAGCGAGCGGCCCGTGAGCTTGACGCGAATCATCGTGAGCCCTCCGCTGATGCTGCAGGTGTTGCACTGGCAGTCGCTTTCTTGACGGGTACGTAAACGGCGGTCACCCGATTTATCGGGACCAATCGCTCGCGCGAGAGCTTGTTGATATCGGCGAGCGTAACGCGATCGTATTCGCCAAGTTTCTTGTTGACGTGATTTGGGTCGTGGAAGAATGTCCAACCCTCAGCGAGTCGATCCGCCCGTCCGCCGAAGCCACCCATTGTCTGCAGCCCATTGATGAATCGAAAGCGCTCCGTCGCGCGGGCCCGGTCAAGCTCGGTTTGAGTGACGGCGCCTGTCGATCCATCGAGCACTGCGAGCAGCGCACGCGCCAGAGAATCGGCATTTGCTCCAGGCTTTCCGATTGCCCCAAACGAGAGCATGTCAGCGCCGTCGGCCAGGTTCCAGTCATAGCCGAAGACCTGAGTGGCGATTTGTTGCTGGCGAACGAGCGTCTCGTAAAGTCGCGACGATTTTCCGTTCGCGATGGCATCGGCCAGAAGATCGACGACGGGACCACGAGGGTCCTTTGTCGCCGGCATACGGTACGCCACGAAGACACCGGGTGCTGGGGCGAGCGAATCATTGACGACGATCCGCTGTTCGCGACCCACGACGGCCGGAACAGCCATGTTCGCAAGTGGAGGAACCTTTGGGCCGCGCGGGATGGGACCAAAATATTTGGCGACCCACTGCTTCACTTGCGGAACGTCGATGTCACCAGCGATGACGAGCACGGCGTTGTTCGGCGCGTAGTACGTGTTGAAGAAGGTCTTCACATCGTCGACCGACGCAGCACTCAGATCAGCCATCGAGCCGATCACGTCGTGCTGATATGGATGACCCGGCGGAAAGATCGCTTCCTCGATTTTTTCATTCGCGGTACCATACGGCTGATTGTCGTAGCTCTGACGACGCTCGTTCTTGACCACTTCGCGCTGGTTGTCCAGCTTTTCCTGGGTGAGCGTCTGGGTGAGCGTCCCCATCCGATCGGACTCGAGCCACAGGGCCAGCTCGACCTGATTCGATGGGATTTGCTCGAAGTAATTGGTGCGATCGTTGTCGGTGGTGCCGTTGATGTCGGCGCCGGCTCTCCCGCCCGCGGCTTCGAGCAAGGCGAAATGCTGGCCTTTGGCGACATTCTTCGAGCCCTGAAACATCATGTGCTCGAACAGATGGGCAAACCCGGTCTTCCCGGGACGCTCCATCTTCGAGCCGACGTTGTACCAGAGCAGCACCGCAGCAACTGGTGTGGTGTGATCGACGTGGTACACGACGGTCAGCCCGTTTGGCAGCGTCTCCATCGTGTAGTCGATTCTTAATTCGGGGCTCTTTCCCGCCTGCGCGGCGGCCGTTCCGGCCGCGACGACCAACAGAGAGACCGCGAGGTAGCGGAGTCTCATTCGACCTCCATGAAGTTTTTTTTGGACGCCGGCAACTGGACGGGAGCAGCCGGAGGGAGCATCTAAACTAGGAGCGGAAGCGGGA
>CADDZN010000157.1 GCA_902812375.1 bacterium
GGTGAGAGACTGAGGGGCAAGTGACGCCTTTTTTCGACGTGACTCGCCCCTTTCGTCCGCTCCGGCGGCTTTGGCAGCGCACGCTGCAGCGATATAGCGCCAGCGCAGCGCCCGCGCGCGTCCCCGAGATCACCGACACGCCCGACGGCTCCGAATCGGAACGTCGGCTCAGCTTCATGCTGGAGTCGGTGCCCGTGAATCTCTGGTCCACCGACTCCAAGCTCAACATCACCTTCGCGCAGGGCGCCGGCTTGCACCTCATCGGTCTGAGCGGGAACGATCAGGTGGGAATGACGCTTTACGAAGTTCTCAAGACGCGGGACCCCGGGTTCACTCCGCTCGCGGCTCACCTGCGAGCGTTGCGGGGCGAGCTGGTGCGATACGAGGTCGAGTGGCGTGGACGCTCCTTCGAGACCCGTGTCGAGCCGCTACGCAGCGTTGACGGTCATATATCGGGAACTGTGGGCATCGCGATCGATGTCACTGACCGGAAGACCCTGCACCATCAACTTCAAAAACAGAACGTCTATTTCGCTTCGCTCTTCGAGAGCGCGCCGGAAGCAATCGCTGTTCTCGATGAGAACGATCGAATCATTCGCATCAATGGCGAGTTCACGAGGCTGTTTGGGTACAGCGAGAAAGAAGCGATCGGCAACAGCATCAACGAGCTGATAGTTCCGCCGGAGCTGGTATCTGAGGCAGAGAGCTTCACTGCCAAAGTCGCGGCGGGGGAGAACGTAAGAACGGAATCGCTGCGGCGGAACAAGGACGGCAAGTCGTTCTGGGTCTCGATCGCGGCGACTCCATTCCACGTGCAGGACGAGCCCGGCAGGGTCTACGCGATGTACCACGACATCTCGGCCAAGAAAAAGGCCGAGGACGATCTGAAGGAGCTTCTCCTCAAGGACGAGCTTACGGGTCTCCCAAACCGTCGAGGATTCACGACACTCTCGGAGCAGGCGCTCAAGCTGGCGATGCGCATGGAGCGCGACGTTCTGATGATCTTCATTGACGTCGATCACCTCAAATACATCAACGACACCTTCGGCCATCTGGCGGGTGATCGCGCGCTGGTCGATACCGCCAGAGTTCTACGCGATAGCTGCCGAGAAGCGGACATCGTTGCCCGGCTTGGCGGTGATGAGTTTGTCGCGCTGATGATTGTCGATTCGGATCAGACGGCGGAACTGGTGTGCGAGAGAATCAAGGCACGCGTCAACAGCCACAACAGCGAGACGTCGCGAGGCTACGAGCTCTCACTGAGCGTCGGAGCAACGAGATCCAAAGCGGAAGGAACCGCGCTGACGGATCTGCTCGCGCAGGCAGACTCCGCGCTTTACGAACAGAAGCGCGCGAGAGGACGCTCGCAGGCCCTCTCGCGCTGATGCGCCGGAGAGGTTGCGCGTCGCTCTTTACTGGTCGCGAACCTTGAAATGCGTCCACAGCACGACCGTCGCGCAGCTATTCATCCCGCGCGTGTACTGTGCGGGAGTGTTGGAGGCCTGATAGACCTCGGCCGCGACGACTTCATTGCCATTTACGAACTGATTGATGTCGCCCGGGCTCGTTGACTCCCACGGCATGTCGTCGACGTAGTACTGCACGCAGCTACTTCCACCGACGCCGCGAGAGCTCGAGATCACGTCGCCTTGCGGCGTGCTCGACACCCGCAACCCTGGCACTACCCGGAGAATGTCGCTCAGGTACTGCGGGTGCATGTCCTTGATCCGATCGGGTCCGAGGTAATAGCCCATACCGGCTTTCTGCCGCTGGCTGAAGCCAACCTTGTCGAGGCCGGCCGCGCTTTTCGCGTTCACGACAACGGGCGCAATAGTCGCAACGAATTTCGGCAACTGAATAGTCACGTGTTGCGGCTGGTGCGGACTCAGGTCAACCGCAACTGTCTGAGCACCGAAGCCGAGGTGACGCGCCATGAGCACGTGACTGCCAGAGGGGAGCTTGTTGATGGTGAACTCGCCCTTGTCGTTCGTCAGCACCACCTGGTCTGTGCCGACGACCTCCACTCGACTGCCACCATTTGTCGGGCTGCCTTCGAGAACCACTTTACCGGAGACTGTCGCGTTGCCGACCTTGGCGGCGGAATCGGCGCTCGACAGTAGAAGAGTGCGGGCGAACAACTCGGTATCGCGATCGCCTAGCTCGATAGGAATTTCGGCGGTCACCGATTTGCCGCGCTTGGCCTGAAGTGTCGCCTGCATCGAATTTGGCAGTCCGCAAAGACGGTACTGGCCGTTTGCGTCAGTCGAATCCCAGATCACTCGCGGAGTGCGACGCACTCCGGTTTCCTTCGAGGCTTCGAGCTCTGACCACGCTATGGAAACCTCCGCGCCGGCGACGGGCTGCAATGTTTCCGGATCGGTGACGTGCCCGATTACCGCGGATGTCCCCTGCGCGCGCGGTCGGACCGGGCACGCGCGCTTGATGATCGTTGCCGCCGAAGGGACGGCGAGAACTATGAAGCTCGAGCTGTCGGCTCCCAGATGAAATGGCCGAGTCGCAAGCGAAAGCCCAAGAGTGTCGAGTAGCGGGTGGAAGACGCCCACCTGGTAGGTTCCCGGCGCAAGGCTATCGGCTCTGAAACGTCCGAGCGAGTCGGTGGTGATCTGGCGTTTCGAGCCCTGGATGATTACATCAGCGCCGGCGAGGAATGACTGATTGAGACTGTCAATGACGACTCCGCGAATCTCACTGATGTCCTGCGCGGCGCCGGCAGGTGGCGTCGTGGGGGCAGTGGTTGCGGGCTTCGTTTGTGCGGCGAGTGACTGCGAAAGTGTGAGTGCGGCGACGGCCGCCATCAGTCGAGCGGTGCTTCCCAATTGCATCAATCTTCCAGTGCAGGTTCGTAGGTAGGTTCGGCGCGTGGGGCCAGGTGGGCGTTCCCGCTGATCAGACGCGCGCAGGTGTTCCATCTCAGGATCGAGTCGTCGTTGCCAGCCGGCCGGATCGCTTCCGCGCGCTCGTACCAGGTCATCGCATCGCGAAAAGCTTCGTACGCCATCGCGCCGCTCCCCATCCCACCGCGCTGAAGCACTGACTGTCCACTGCGCTCGAGCGCGATACCCGTGTAATAGGCGCGCCGGTAGTCGTCGCTAATGCGAGGCAATGTCTCTCTCACGGTATTCATTGCGTGCCCATGTCCTTCCGCCAACTGGTCGGTCAGCGCGAGAATAAACATCACCAGCACCTGCTGATTCTCGGGATCGATCTCCAGGATGTCACGGCAGATGCTCTCGGCTGCCCACGACTGATTGATCAGGCGATATCTCTCTGCCTTCTGAATGGCTCGCGGAATCGCCTCCCTTGAGATCGGCTTGAGCCTGAATTGCTCTCTCACAGTGCATTGCCTCCGCCGCGCGCATCGTTCCCGCGTGCCGCCTCCCGCTTCCCGCCTCCCGTCTTGTTACCCCGCATGAGGCGAACGAGTTTCCTGAGCGGGTCGTAGTGCTTGTCCACGACGCGCTCTTTGAGCGGGATGATGGCGTTGTCCGTGATCGTGATGTGCTCCGGGCAAACCTTGGTACAGCATTTCGTGATGTTGCAGTAGCCGATACCGTGGTTTTCCTTGAGCTCGCCGGTGCGATCGAGACTGTCCAGGGGGTGCATCTCGAGCTGCGCCGCGTGTACGAGCAGCCGGGGCCCGACAAACTGCTCGTGCAGATGATGATCACGCAACACGTGACAGACATTCTGGCAGAGGAAGCACTCTATGCACTTCCGGAATTCCTGCACGCGATCCGCATCCGACTGCTGCATGCGCCAGGTTCCGTCGGGTGCATCCGGCGGGCGCGGCGTGAACTTCCTGATCCTCTTCTTCGCCCGGAAGTTGGAAGAGACGTCGGTGACCAGATCCCGCACCAGCGGAAAAGCCCGCATCGGCTCGACCGTAACGGGCTCCGAAAGGTCGAGCTCACTCAACCTCGTCATGCACATCAGGCGCGGAACACCGTTGATCTCGGCGGAACACGATCCGCACTTCCCCGCTTTGCAGTTCCAGCGAACCGCGAGGTCTGTCGCACTTTCAGCCTGGATCTGATGGATCGCGTCGAGCACCACCATTCCTTCCGATACGCTTGTCGAGTACGACTGCAGGCCTCCGGTATTCCCGGCCCCGCGCCACACCTGGAAGCTCGCGGTGCGCGACGCGGTTCCCGCGCTCGTGTCGGAACGCGCGGCAGCGCGCTCACCACTTTCGGCGATACTCCTGCTGGAAGTCTCCGACGCCATTACTTGTTCTCCTCGATGATCTGCTTGAGATCCGGGCGTAGGTCGGGGATGGGCTCGCGAGTCACCTGCATGTCCCCGCCCGGACCTTTGCGAATCACGATGTTGAATTTGCCGTAACTCGGATCCTTCTCCGGATAATCATCGCGGAAGTGTCCGCCACGACTTTCCTTCCGCTCGAGTGCGGCGTGCGCGACGATCTCCGAGACTGTCAGCAGGTTCTGAAGATCGAGCGCTGTGTGCCACCCCGGATTGTACTCGCGGTTACCGGTGACGGAAACCTTGCGAGCTCGATCGCGCAGGACTTTGAGACCATCCAGCGCCTCACGAATCTCCGCCTCGCGTCTTACGATCCCAACGAGAGATTGCATCATCGACTGCAGGTCGTGCTCGACCTGATACGGATTTTCGGCGGCAGTGTCGCGGTTGAACGGCTCGAGCGCGGCATTCGTGATTGCGTCCGCCTGTTGCTGATCTATGCGAGGCGAGGATTGCCTGCCCGCAAATTCGGCGGCGTACTGTCCGGCGCGCTTGCCGAAGACAAGCAGATCGGAGAGCGAATTACCACCGAGCCGATTGGCGCCATGGAGACCCGCGCCGACTTCGCCCGCGGCGAACAGTCCGGGGACGGTCGACATCTGAGTGTCGCCGTCGACACGTACACCGCCCATCACGTAATGAGTCGTCGGCCCGACTTCCATCGGCTCTTTGGTGATGTCGATGTCCGCGAGCTGCTTGAACTGGTGGTACATGCTGGGAAGTTTTTTCCTGATGTGCTCCTCGGCGTTCGGCAGCTTGGACTTGATCCACGAGATGTCGAGGAACACGCCCCCGTGCGGGCTGCCACGTCCCTCGCGAACCTCCTTCATGATCGCGCGCGCGACATGATCGCGAGTGAGCAGCTCGGGCGGCCGTCGCGCGTTCTTGTCGCCCTGCGTGTAGCGCCAGCCCTCCTCGGCGTTGTCCGCGGTTTGATTGCGGTAGTTCTCGGGGATGTCGTCGAACATGAATCGGCGGCCCTCGCGGTTCACCAGAATTCCGCCTTCTCCGCGCACGCCCTCGGTCACGAGAATGCCGCGCACGCTAGGAGGCCACACCATTCCCGTGGGATGGAACTGCACGAACTCCATGTCCTGGAGCGCGGCGCCGGCGTTGTATGCGAGCGCATGTCCGTCGCCGGTGTACTCCCAACTGTTGCTCGTGACGCTGAACGCTCTGCCGATTCCACCCGTAGCCAATACCACTGCCTTCGCGGCGAAAAGCTTGAAGCGGCCGCGATCGCGGTCGTAACCAACTGCTCCAGTAACGCGATTGCCCTCCTTGAGCAACGACACGATGGTGCACTCCATGTGCACATCGATCGGCTGGTAAGTCGCGTAGTCCTGAAGCGTGCGGATCATCTCCAGGCCCGTGCGATCGCCAACATGGGCCAGGCGCGGATATTTGTGACCGCCGAAGTTGCGCTGGAGAATTTTTCCGTCCGCGGTTCGGTCGAACACGGCGCCCCACGCCTCGAGCTCACGCACGCGGTCCGGCGCCTCTTTCGCGTGTAGCTCCGCCATCCGCCAGTTGTTGAGATACTGCCCACCACGCATCGTGTCCGCGAAGTGGACGCGCCAGTTGTCGCGGTCGTCGACGTTCGCGAGCGCCGCCGCAACTCCGCCTTCCGCCATCACCGTGTGCGCTTTGCCAAGCAGAGATTTGCAGATAAGACCGACCGAGGCTCCCGAATGCGCGGCTTCGATTGCCGCGCGCAGTCCAGCGCCTCTGGCCCCGATCACCAGCACGTCGTACTCGTGCGTCTGATACTCCGGCACCTAGAAGAGCCTCACGTCGTGCCAGATTCCCATTGCGCACAGTCTGATGAAAAGATCGGAGAATGCCACCCACACCAGACTGAGCCAGGCCCAGCGCATGTGACCGCGGTTGAGGCAGCTCACGCAGTCATAGCTTTTTTTCCGAACCGGCGCTCGCGAAAGCTGATCGATGTAACCGCCGACGAGATGCCTGAGCGAATGACAGCCAAGCGTGTAACCACCGAGCAGAACGACGTTGAGAATCAGGACGATGGTGCCGAGTCCAATTCCGAAGCTCTCGCGGCCGGTGGCGGGGTCGACGAACCACATCGCGCGATAGGCATCGCTCGCCAGAATAATCAGAAAAATCAGAGCGACGTAGAGGAAGTAGCGGTGGACATTCTGAAGCACCAGCGGGAGATACCGTTCACCGCGGTAGCTTTTGCGCGGCTCGCCGACGGTGCAGCTCGGCGGATCAGCCCAGAAGCTCTTGTAGTACGCTCCCCTGTAGTAGTAGCAGGTGAGTCTGAACCCGGCCGGAAACGGAAGGATGAGGAGCGCTGGAGAAAATGGGAGAAACCCGGGAATCCACGACGGTCGCCCGCCGTGAATCCAGGCGTGCGGCGAATCGGAGAACAGGAGCGGCGAATAGAACGGGGAAAGATAATTTCCGAAGGCGAAATACTTGTTCTGAAAAGCGGCCCAGGTGGCGTAAATAAGAAAGGCGGTAAGAACTACGAACACGACGAGTGGCTGAACCCACCATGCGTCGCGGCGCATGGTCTGGCCGAAACCACGGCGCGTAAGTTGAACGACTTCGGTTGCCATCTATGAGAGTACCTCGCACTGAGCGTGAGAGTGAGCTCCGACAATCACTCTCGGCAAAGTTAGTTTTCGCAGCAGATGGCGGGTAGTCTGCGCGCCAGATGTGAAAAAGCTCCGGTGAACGCACCGGAGCTTTTTCACATCTGCGAGGTTTGCTGCTTCTTACTTGCCAGCGGGCTTATTAGCGCGGGGACCCTTCTTGTGTCCCCAGCCCTTGCCGGCTTTGCCGCGATGTTCAGCGGCTGCTTTCTGGCGGGCATCCCATTTGGCCTGCTGCTCGGGCGTCAGGACCGCGCGGATCTCGGCTAGCTCCTGGGTGCGAGTGGACTTTCCACCCTCGAAGATCTGACGGGCCTTGAGCATGTTGCTGCGAGCGGCCGCGGTATCACCCTTCTGACGAGCGGCACGCGCCGCGTCGATGTAGGGCTTGGCCTGAGCGCGAAGCGCCTCATTCTGAGGCTGATACTTCTGGCGAATGGCCTTGATCTGGGCCTTCTGCGCGTCGGTCAGGTTGAGGTCGCGACCGAACGCGAATCCCTCGTTACCGCGACGGAAGCCGGCACGGTCGCCACGGCGGAACGAGCC
>CADDZN010000158.1 GCA_902812375.1 bacterium
TCGGCGCGCGAGTAGCTTTAGAATCAAGCGGCGGTCCTTGCTCCGCTGACTTCCTTTCAACACTCGCTAAATGAATCAGCCGTTGGCTGACGGAATCTTCTGGATTGCGGCGCTCGCCTGCGTGATGGCGGAAATCGCAATTCTGCGCTCGACATATTTTGCCCGAGGAGCCGAGAAGTCGAGCCTGGTGCCGGCTGCATCGCGCGGCGGAGAGATCGCGTGGGCAATAATTCCGGCCCTGGCGCTCGTGGTGCTGCTCGTTTTTACCTGGCAAAGGGTGCAAATGAGAAGTGATTCGCACATGGGATCGATGCACCACGGGCAGATGGCGCACTGAGATGTCGGCGATAAGGAGAATCGGCTACGTCGCGCTGCTGATCGGCTTCGCGCAGGTCGTGTTCGGAGCGGTCGTCCGCATCACGGGCTCGGGACTCGGCTGCGGCAATCACTGGCCGGATTGTTTCGGCTCGTTCACGCCAACCGAGAACACGCCGAATCTTCTCGTGGAGATCTCGCATCGCTATGAAGCGGCGACGCTGTCTCTCGCGATCGTTGCGCTTGCTGTAGCAGCGTGGCTTAACCGCGATCAGCCGGGCGTAGGTGGACGTGGCGGCGTGCTGCGCTCTTCGATGACTGCGCTGGTGCTCGTCATCGTCGCTGCCCTGTTTGGCGCGATTACCGTCAAACTGGATCTCAATCCGCTGGTCGTTGCGACTCATCTCGCGATCGCGATGTTTCTGCTCGCAGCGCTCGTCGTGACAGTAGTTCGCGCGGGCGGTCTTGGCGCCGAGACTATTGTCGCTTCGACGGGACGGACATTGCGCGCGGCACGTGCGGCCGTGGGTCTGACATTTATCGCGCTGGTATTTGGGGCGCTCACCGCCAACACACCAGGCGCCGCGGTCGCGTGCCAGGGATTCCCCTGGTGTAGAGTGGTCGCGGTGCATGGGGAACCCCTCTGGATTCAGGCCACGCATCGCATCATCGCGTTTCTGCTGCTGGGACACTTGATTGGACTCACGATAGGTGTCAACAAACGAAGAGAAGCCCGGGCGTTGCGCGTTGTCGCATGGTCGGCGTTAGGTGTCGTCGTGCTACAGGTACTCGTCGCGGCGGCAATGGTCGAGATGCACCTTCCGCCTTCGCTTCGCTCGTTGCATCAGGGAGTTGGGACGGCCCTCTGGATTGTAGTTGTTTCGCTCGCAGCTCTGGCGGCGGGTACGCGCACGGCCGGCGCGCGATCCGAGATCGTGCGCGAATCGCCTTCACGCGGCGAGTTCGCTACCCCGGAAGGAGTGAGCACCTGATGGGCGTCGCGGCTCGAGAGACCGCGCACGCCTCGTTGCTGCGCGACCTGGTGATGCTCACCAAGCCCCGCATTATCTCGCTACTCCTCGTGACGACCATTGCGCCAATGTTCGTGGCGGGGAATCCCGGGTTTCTCCTCGTGCTCGTGGTACTGGCTGGCGGGTATCTCATGGCAGGTGGCGCTAACGCGGTCAACATGTACCTCGATCGCGACATCGACACGCAGATGTCGCGCACGAAGCTGCGCCCAATTCCGAGTGGACGTATGGGACCGCGCGCAGTGCTCGCGTTTGGCGTCGCGCTCGCGACCGCGGCGACCTTTCTGCTCGCGAGATTCACAAATGTCTTGACAGCGCTGCTGGCACTCGCGGGGTTCTACTTCTACGTGTTCGTGTACACCCGGTGGCTCAAGCGCACGACTCCGCAGAACATCGTCATCGGCGGTGCAGCGGGCGCTTTCCCTCCGCTGGTTGGATGGGCCGCGATGACAGGCGGCATCGATCTCACCGCCGTCTACTTGTTCCTCATCATCTTCTACTGGACACCGCCGCACTTCTGGGCGCTCGCGCTCCTCAAGCAGCGCGACTATGGGCGCGCCGGCATCCCGATGGCGCCGCTCGTTTGGGGAGAGCGTGAGACGATGCGGCAGATGGTGTGGTACAATGTGATTCTCATCGCGCTCACGCTCTTACCCGCAACCTTCGGCGCGTTCGGTATTATTTACCTCGTGTCCGCCACCGTCCTCGGCGCGATTCTCCTCGTGGGAGTCATTCGAGTGAGCACGGCGAAAGAGTGGACCAAGCCCGCGTGGTGGGTCTACAAGTTTTCGCTCCTTTACCTCGCCCTTCTCTTCCTCGCGATGGTGATCGACCGCAAGGTGCCTGTTTAATGGCTGCACCGCAGTTCGCGGTATCAGCGCAAAGGCCGACCCCGAGAGCGACTCCAGCAGTGGTATCGCCGCGTCCGCTCGGACGATTGCTGCCGCGTGTCCGCCCGTACCTGCCGCGGCTGGTAATCGCGTTCATCTGTCTGATCGGAAGTGCCGCAATCGCGCTCGCATTTCCACAGATCGTGCGACGCCTGCTCGACGCCGCGTTCATCTCGGGCAACTCCGCGCTCCTGAACAAGATCGCGATCGGGCTGTTGGCGCTTTTTGCGATCCAGGCCGTGCTGAATTTCGTGCAGGTATATCTCCTGACATCCACATCGGAGCTGGTGATCGCGCAGCTCAGAGAGGACTTGTTCTCCCATCTGATTCACCTCTCTCCCGGTTTTTTCACGGAGCGCAGAACTGGCGAGCTCACCAGTCGCCTTTCCGCGGACACCGCGGTTCTGCAAACAGTGCTCAGTTACAATCTTTCCGAGTTTGCGCGGCAGACGCTGTTCCTGATTGGTGGGATCGTGCTCCTCACTCTCACCCATCCCACTCTTACCGCGACGACGCTAGGCATCGTGCCACTGGTGGTAGGTGCCGCCTTTTTCTTTGGCCGAGCGCTGCGGAAGGCGAGCACCGGCGTTCAGGATCGCGTCGCAGAGGCGACTGGCACCGCCGAAGAAGCATTCTCGCAGATCAGGACCGTCCAGAGTTACACGCGTGAGCAGGAGGAAGTGCGGAGATATGGCTCGCATCTGCACGAGGTCATTCAGGCCGCGATGCTGCGCGCGCGAATCCGCGGGACCTTCTTTGGAATTCTGACCTTCTGCGGATTTGGCGGTGTCGTCGCGGTGCTGTGGCAGGGCGGCAGGCTCGTACTCGGCGGAAGTCTCACCGCCGGTGCGCTCGTGTCGTTTCTCCTGTACGCGCTCTATGTCGCGGGGGCGGTTGGATCACTAGCGTCTCTCTTTGGCGCGTATCAGGAAGCAGTTGGTGCGGCGCGCCGCGTTTTCGACATGCTGGGTGCAGAGTCGTCAGTGAAGGACCCGGTCGCGCCGGTCCGACTCGCGCGTCCCGTTCGCGGCGAGATATCGATGGACAATGTCTCCTTCCAGTACAACCCCGAGCTGCCGGAAGTGCTGCATGGAGTTTCGCTGCGAATAAGGGCGGGCGAGGTCGTGGCGCTCGTAGGACCGAGTGGCGCCGGCAAGACCACGATTGCTTCGCTGCTGCCGAGGTTCTGGGATGTCACCGGCGGCCGAATAACGTTCGACGGAATCGACGTAAGGGATCTCTCACTGAAAGATCTCCGCGGGGCAATTGGAATCGTTCCGCAGGAGCCGACGCTGTTCAGCGGGACGATTACGGAGAACATTGCCTACGCGCGAATTGGGGACGACGGCTCGCGGCCAAACGAAGATGCGGTGCGCGCGGCAGCAAGGGCAGCCCACGCAATGGAATTCATCGAGCGGCTACCCGAAGGCTTCAACACTCGCGTCGGGGAGCGCGGGGTAAAACTCTCGGGCGGGCAGCGTCAGAGGATCGCGATCGCCAGAGTGTTTCTCAAGAATCCAGCGCTGGTGATTCTCGATGAGGCAACGTCCAGCCTCGACACTGAGAGTGAGCGGCTCGTGGAGCGGGCAATGGAGGATCTGTTGCGCGCGCGATCGACGCTCATCATTGCACATCGCTTGAGCACCGTACTCCGCGCCGACCGGCTGGTGGTGATAGATCGCGGAGTAATCGTCGAGGAGGGACGGCATCAGGAGCTGCTCGCCTCCGAAGGTGTTTATTCGCGGCTTTATCGCGGTCAGTTCAGGGGAAGCGACGCGCTAGTTGGCTGACGCGGCCTTGGGGCACGGGAGAAAATTCTGCCAATAACGGTCATCGCCTGGCAAGGATGGACATTCCCATTGATTCGGGGTTCGTCGGGCGCAGGTTAGCGAGGCGGTGGGTTCTCCGGCGTGCTCGACGCAGTACTCGACGCCGTAGGAAGAATCGGCACTCCAGGGGCAGCCGCCGGTGATGTTAGCGCTTTTTGCTGGGTCGGAGTGGTTGGAGCTGTGGCGGCGGTAGGACGAATTCTGATTGCGACGCTCGCCTGCTGTCCGGCGGTTACCGTCACGCTGTCGTCTGCGAAGCCAAGTAATGGATGCCACGCCCGAATGCGATAGGTACCGGCGGGCACGCCGTCGATGGTGAACGCGCCTGAGCCAGACGTCTCTGCGTAGTACGGGTGATCGAGCACCGCGAGCCACGCATGCGTCCATGGGTGCTGCTCGCACACGACCTCGATCTCCGCCGGCTCCCTGAGCTTGTCGACGGGAACGACCTCGCCATCATCATTGAATGGCGCGACCGCTTCGATCTGGCCGGTGCCGACGTTGATGAATCGATCGGTATGGAGAGTGCGGTCATCATTCGAGACATTCAGGGTGCCATTGGTGAAGATGACCTGCACATATGGATCGAGCGTGCAGTTGTCGTTCGTCAGCTCGAAGCGCCGCTGAAGCGGGAATGCTTTTCCGCTCCTGATGTCAGTCAGCCAGACCAGCGCTCCGCTGACCCTCGTCCCCGATAGCGAAACGTTCTTTTCGGTGATGGAGTTTCCGCACACCGTTTGGTCGGACGTCGGATGCACGATGGTCGGCGCGGGAGGAGGTCCATCGAAATCGACCGTTCCATTGATTGTCCCGGCTCCCGATACCGCCACCACGCGATACGGCTGCGCCAGTGGCCTGATCACCGCCGGCCGTGGCGCCACCCCGTCCTTGATGTCGCTGGACTCGTTGCGTGTATGAGCGGATGCAGTCTCGTCGTGTGAGCAGGCTACCGCGACGGGCAGAATTATGAGAAAGCAAAAAAACCGGCGGAGCATTAAGGTCGAGCCGAAGTGAAGTTCGCTCCAAGAAGGGGCAAGCGATGTGCCGCGCTACTTCGCTTCGTACACGCGATGTCCGCCAATCCACGTCGAAAGAACTCTCGCGCCGAGAATTTCCGTGTCAGGCACACGCATGATGTCACGGTCGAGGACGACGAAATCCGCGTACTTCCCGGGCGTCAGTGATCCGAGCACATGCTCCTGGAATCCGGCGTACGCTGGCCAGATCGTCATCGACTGAAGAGCTTCTTCACGTGTCATCTTCTGTTCAGGATACCATCCACCAGCCGGCTGATTGGACGGATCCTGTCTGGTGACCGCCGCGTGGAAGGTGAGTAGCGGGTTCACTTCCTCCACGGGAAAATCCGTCCCATTTGGAATTATGACGCCGGTGTTCAAAAGCGATCGCCACGCGTAAGCACCCCGAATGCGCTCAGGGCCGAGGCGAGCCTCTGCCCAACGCATGTCGCTCGTCTGGTGGGTGGCCTGCATCGATGGAATGACGCCCAACTTCGCGAACCGCGGAATATCCTCGGGGCTGAGCACCTGCGCGTGCTCGATCCGAAATCGGTGATCGGCCTTTGGAACCGCCTTCAGAGCTGCCTCGTCGGCATCCAGAACATTTCTGTTGCCACGATCACCGATCGCGTGAACGTTGACCTGAAATCCGTGGCGGAGCGCCCATTCCGCCCACGCCTCGAGATGCGCTGGTTGGGAAACGAGGAGGCCAGTGTTGGTAGGGTCGTCGCTGTACGGAGCGAGGAGAGCAGCTCCGCGCGAGCCAAGAGCGCCGTCGGCGTAGAGCTTGATCGCGCGAATCCAGAGGTGTCCGTCGTAAAGCGCGCTCTGTGGCCCACGCTTCAGATATGGATTGTTGCGCGCGGCCGCTGAACCCGGATCGCCTGGATCGCTCAGCATCACGTAATTCCGGAGCGTGTAATTGCCGGCCTTAGCGAGCTCCTCGTAAATCGAGATGGTCTCGGCGTTCTCGCCCGGATCGTGGATGCCAGTGAGTCCCCAGCGGTTGCATTCAGCGATCGCCGCAAGAATCGCCTTTCTCGTTTCCTCGCGCGTCGAGCGCGGAATCGCCCGCTCGATCAGACTTTCAGCATTGTCGATGAAGACGCCCGACGGAGCGCCCGATGCGAGTCGGAGAATGCGACCGCCCGATGGCGCGGGAGTGCTCGCCGTGATGTGCGCCAGCTCCATCGCTTTTGCATTGGCGAGGTCTGCATGCCCATCGATTCGTTCTAGAATCACAGGGTTGTCAGGAAACGCGCGCGAAAGCGCTTCGTGCGTCGGGAACTCTTTTGTTGGCCACCGGGTCTGATCCCAGCCGCGACCCAGAATCCATTCGCCCGGCTTCACATTCTTTGCCCAGCTCTTGACCCGATCGATCACCTCTTCGTACGAGCTGGCGCCCGCGACATTTACTCGACGAAGCTCATCGCCCAGCCCAAGCAAATGCGCGTGGGCGTCTGTAAATCCGGGAAAGACAGTCGCGCCATGCAGATCAACGATCTGAGTAGAGGGGCTCGCAAGAGCTTTTGCTTCCGCGTCGGACCCAACGAAGATGATTCGACCGTTTCGCGCTGCGAGAGCAGAAACGAGCGGTCGGGCATTATCTATCGTGTAGATGCGACCGCTGGTGAGAATGAGATCCGCGGATCCCTGAGCCCCAAGCGAGAGTGGTGCAAGCACGGCGAGTGCAGCGTAGGTTGAGAGATGTTTCATAGTGTCGGAGTTTGCCCACTGAACCGTCCGCACACAAGTCAGAAGCCATGACTGCGCGAACGCTCGCCGCGCTCATCGCGTTGCCTGGATTATCCGCGTGCCTGCAACTGCCGCGTACACCCTCGAGCTCAATTGATTACTGGGGATTCACCGCGCCGTGGGATCGCAGGAGCGATCAATCCGTTGCCCGCCACGGCCTGGCACTTACCCAGATCATCAGCGGCTGGATTGCCCTCGACACCACGAGCTTTCTCCCGGTGCAGTTATATCCCGACACCATTCGCGACGACCCGCTCGTGCAGGGCCGAGCAATGGCGCTGATCACGTCGTACAACGGGAATCGCTTTCACCCCGAGGTGATTCGCGGGCTTGGTGAAAGCCCTGAAGCGGCGGGCGTTACCGCTGGCGCAATCGCCGCCCTCATGGACTCGGCCGGATATCGCGGCGTCGTCATCGACTTCGAGGGAATGACGCCGCGCGATCTCGAGCCCTTGCTGGCGGTGACTCGCGCCGTCGCTGATTCTGTTCGCGCGCACGGAGTTCACACGGTTGTCATCGCCGTCCCCGCTGGCGACACTGCGGCGTATCCCGCGGGACTGCTGCTGGAATCGGCGGATC
>CADDZN010000159.1 GCA_902812375.1 bacterium
AAAACCTATCGACGCTGCTATCGCGGCTAGGACGACGCCGCGGCGAGCGCCGCCGTTCAATGCGATATGCATGCGAGTCACCTTTAACGGGTGGCTGGTGGGATCGGATTCGACTGTGCGCCCGGAGGCGGCGCGCCCTCGTCGATGATGTGTGGCGTTACGAGGATGAGCAGATCACGCTTCTCGTCGTCGGTGCGCGTCTCACCGAAGAGTCTGCCAATGATCGGCAGGTCCACGAGGAGAGGGATGCCGGTCTTCGATTGAGTAGTCTGCGTGACGGTAAGTCCGCCGATGACCGCGGTCTCGCCGTCGCCGACGAGCAGTTGAGTGTCACCCGACTGCTTGCCGAAGATGAAGCCGACGTCCGAGGCGGCAAGCTGCGCGTCCGAGTTCTCGGCGTGCAACAGCAGCAGGATCTGCCGGTTGTTCGTGATATGTGGCGTGACAGTCAGGATGATACCGACATCCTTGAGCTGCACTGTCGCGCGCGGAGCCGTGCTTCCCGCTCCGCCTCCCAGGCTCGCCGTGTTGGCGTCGAGCACTCTGATCGGAATCTGCTGACCGACCTGGATCGACGCCTGCCTGTTGTCCAGTGTTACGATGCTCGGCTCTGCCTGAAGGTCTGCCAGACGCACTTCCTGGAGCGCGTCGAGAAAGCTCGTGAGCTGGAATTTTCCAAGAGCGGTCGAGAACACGACCTGGAGTGCGGGATTGATGACTCGGGTATTGGCGTTCGCAATCGCCGAGAGAGCGTTGCCGCCGAGCAGGATGCGATCTCCAGTGGTTGGAGTGCCGCCGCCCAGGGCGTCAGGAACTCCGTCTCCGTTGGTGTCGATTGGCTTGAGCGTGGCTGGATCTGAGCGCTGCACGAGCTTACTGAAGAACTGCTGTGTTCCCGTACCGATGTCGTACGAGAGTCCGATGTCTTCGATGTTCGTTCTGTTTACGAAGATAATCTTCGCCTTGATTCCAACCTGCGGAGTTCGAACGTCGAGGTTGTGAACGTATTGTAGAACATCCGCGAGACGCGAAGCGGTTTCGGTGATGATGAGCGTATTGGTAGTGCTGTCGGCTGCAACCAATCCGCGCGCCACGCAGTTCGGACGCGCGTTGTTCTGTACGTTTCCGCTGGTTGGTACGGTCGGACAATCCTTCTGCAGCAGTGACTGAATTGTCGGGACAAGTGCGGCGGCATGCGCGTAGTTGATCGAGACGAGCTGTGTTTGCAGCGGCTCCGACGCCTGGCGATTCAGAATATTCGCGTAGCTGTCAACGGTGATGATTCCGGAAAGCGCGTCTTCGGAAGCCGCGAGTCCCTGGCCCTGGAGAATCGCTCTCAGCGCGACGTCCCACGGCTGATTCCGGATCTCAGCGGTTACCGTGCCGGAGACGTCCTTTCCGACGACGATCGTCCGGCCCGAGAAAGCGGCGAACGAAGAGATGACGTCCCGGATGTCCGTATCCTGGAACGTGACGTTGATGATCGGCTGCTGTGATTGCTGTGCCTGCGAGAAAAGCGCAACCGGTGCATCGCGCGACGGCGTCTCTCTGACTGGGGCGGGCGCTGGTTCCTGTGGGATATCTTGCTGGTAGTTCTGAACCGCTTGCGATTCCACCTGCGCGACAGCCTTCGCGGTCGCGGTCGCGGTGCGCGGCGCGGAAGTCACCATGACGGGCGCGCTCTTTGGTTCAGTGGCTACTGGCTCTGTGGCTGCAGGCTTTGTGGACTCAGTCGCAACCGCTCTGGCCGGCGCACTGCGCGCGGGCGGCGGGGGCGTCGGTGCCGCGACGTAACCATCCTTGTTGGATGACCACGACGAATAGTCGGTGGTCTTGCCACCGGAGACCGTGACGCGAACCTCACCGTCGTTGCGCTTTACATCATAAGAGTGCTTCGCATCCATCTCGATTACGACACGGACTACGTTCGGACGGAACTGTGAGTAGCGGATGTTAGTGATGCCGCCGCGCGCTTCCCGATCGTACGTGCGGTGTGCAGCTCTGAGGCTTGCGCCATTCAGATCGATCACTATCCTGGCGGGCGAAGCGAGTGTGAAATTCTGCACGTCAACCGCGGCGCTCACACCGATCACGACGTCAGTTTTCCCCGAAGAAGGGATGACGCTGACTGAGTTGACCGTAGGGGCAGTCGAGGGCAGAAATAACAGCGCCACTGCTGGCAGCGCTTTTAGGAAGCTCATTGGCGGGGCCTCATTTTGGTCGAATCGACGACGAACGGCAGGATTTCCTGACGGCTGTAGCCGAACTCTTCAATCGTGAAAATCACAGCTTTCTCCTGAATGGCCGCGACCCGCATTCTGCCGATCGTCTGACCTGCTCTGACCCTGTACTGGTCCTTAGACGTGATATCACGCAAAACCGCAACAGAGTTGCGGCCTCGCGGATCGTACGCGATGGCGACCAGCTTGAGGTCAGTGAGCAGCGGACGGAGATCACCGCTTGCGAGCAGCGATACGAATGGGTCGCGACGCCCGTCGCCCTCGTACTGAAATACCTCGCGATTGATCAGAACTCTGGATCCAGTGTCAGCGGGGAGCGGTGTCGCCGGTGCCGGACTTGGCGTAATGGGTTTCGTCACAGATGATTTGGTCGCCGCGTTTCGCGCGGCCGCCTGTGCGCTAGCCTGGCCTGAAGCGCCGCTCGCGAGTGTTGCCACCAGCACGACGGCGAAACTGAATGAGCGTTGCATTATTTCACCGCCGTTGGCGAAACGTAGGGAGTGGTGCGCGCGACGTAGGTCTGCACCTGGAACTCGGTATCGACGAGCGATTCACCCTTCTTTACGTGCGCCTTCGTTTGACCCGCGACCGGATGCAGTTTGATCGTCATCGTTACCGGCGCGATGATGCGGTTCAGTGATCCGACGTTACTGAGGAATTGACCAACGGGGTGATAACCACCAATCACCGCCAGCTTGTAGCGATAGGTATCGAACTGCTCCCCAGGCAGAACCGGCATTGGCTCTACGGTCGCGAGATCGAGCCCGACGCGGCGGGCCGCGGTCGAGATGTCTTCGAGAAGCGCCGGCACCTCGTTGCTCCTTGGCACCAGTTGACGCATCACCTTCAGGCTCTGCTCGTACTCAGTCGATTGCGCGCGAAGCTTTTGCAGGCTGCCTTGCGCGATATCAGCCCGAGCCTGCTGATTTTTCTTGTCTAGCGAGTCGACGTGCGTCTGGACAACCGCGAGCTCGGCCGCCTTCGGCTTGTACAGGAAATACCAGTAAGCGCCGAGGAGCACCAACGCGACGAAGGCAATACCTGCCAGCGTCTGCTCCCGCTTGGTCATGTTCGCGCCGATTGCCATTAGTGCACCGCCGAAACAATGAGTGGAACTGTCTTTATCGCGAAAGGCGGTGGTGTTTGCGTCTCCGCCTCCAGAGAGAACTCTGTTACTTCCTTTCCTTCAGCCTGGACGAGATCGGATCTCGTGAGCTGAACGTTCTGAATGAACGGTGACGCCTCGAGCGACTTCATGAAACGCGTAAGGGCCTGGATGTCCACAGTGTGGCCGATGATTCTGAACTTCACTTCCTTCGCCGACGCGAGCAGAGAGTCGGAGTGTGCCTTTCTCGCGCGGTCGCGCTCAGCCCGCTGTTGCCTTGGCGACTGAGTACTATCTGTCGCCACTTTCTTTGCCGTGGTGTCGACTGCCGCTACGCTGCGTGGCTGACTGGTCTGGGTGATCTCCGTCAACCATGTGTACTGCGGCAGCGCGTTGGAAACCTCGTACATCAGATGCGACCAGAGATACCGGGAGTCATCAATTGACTTGATGATCGCGATCTGCTGATAGAGTGAGTCGCGGGTCGCCTCGGCCTTCGTCTTCGCATCGAGAACGGCACTGAACTGCGCCGAGTCCTTCACGGCTTTGGTCTCGCGTTCCTCGAGACCGCTTGCCTGCGCGGTTTGATGAATGAACATGAACGCGATGAGAAGGCCGGAAAGCGCCGAGGCGCCTATCGCGCCAAGGAGATATTTGTCCGTGATTTTTTCCGTGATCCCGGCGAACCATTGCGCGGGCTGGAATCGGAAGGTCGAACCACTTGTCGCCTTCGCTCGGCGCTTCTTCTTGCCGTCCCCGGGGAGGAGATTGATCTCGATCATATTGGTTTGTGCTCCGGGTCAGTTCTTACGGAGGGCAAGCCCGATCGAGAGCATCAGGAGAGGCGCGACCTCGTCGGTCACAAGCGACTCCAGCGCACCATCTCTCACCGACATGGTGGCGAGAGGGTTCGCGAGCTCCACCGGTTTGCGCAAACGTTGTCCAAGCGATTCAGTGAGGCCGGGCGTGCGCGAGCCACCACCGCAGGTGTAAACCGCTTTCATCTGACCGTCGCCTTTGAGCGATGTCGAGAGAAATGCGATTGCCCGCTCCAGTCCGGTGGCGATCTCTTCGGTGCGCGCCGCGATCACCGAATCGAGCTGTGGAGAGCGGTCGTAGCCACGAATAAGAGCTTCAGCATCGGCAGCCGAGAGGCCATGCTCTCGCTGCAGATCTTCCCGAATACGCCGAGTTCCTATCGGCAGGTCGCGCGTGAGAATCGGAACACCATCATCCAGAATGTTGATGTTGGTGACTTCGTGACCGATGTTCACCAATCCAACCGCCCCATTCATCGCGGCGGGATAATTGATTTCAAATGCGTTGTGCAGCGCGAACGCGTCCACATCCATCGAGCTGGGCGTAATTCCGGCCTCGGCAAGGATGCGAAGCTTGGCTTCGACTAGATCACGCTTGGCAGCAACGAGGAGAACGCTCATTTCCTGTTGCCCATCGCCGTCGCTGTCCAGGATCTGGAAATCGAGCTCGACGGAGTCTACATCGGGAACGTGTTGCTCTGCTTCCCAGCGCATTAACTCACGCGCTTGCTGCTCCTTCACGCGCTCCGTTTTAATTCGCTTGATGATGACGTCACGGCCGCCAACCGCGGCGACAACCGCTTTGGTGCTCGCGCCGACTGAATCGATCGTGGTGCGAATGACATCAGAGACCAGGTGCGGATCCATGATCTCGCCCTCGACAATTGCGTCATCGGGCAAAGGCGTTATCGCAACCTTTACGAGTTCTGGTGTTGACTTCGAGTGATCGACGACGGCGACCTTGACAAGGCCAGATCCGATATCGAGCCCCACGGTAGTCTTTTTGCGGCCAAATAACGCCATCGCGGCCCTTGGTAGATGAAGAGAGCGAGTTTTGCTCAGGCGCGCGCCGCACTGTTAACTGTCTTGAAGCGTGCTTTCCTAAGAACTCTGTTTGCTTGCATTTACGTGGAGACCAACCGCGTGGCATTGCTGCCGTTCAGTCCGTCACCAATCGTTCGAACTAAGACACGATTCAAATGACGAGAAAGTAACGATCCGCTGGCACACTCTTAGAAAAGCTCTGACCACGATCTTTCTGAAATCGGGCTGATTACTATCGAGCCATCAGGTCGTCGGCGCGTTGTAACAAGGACGCCGATGCGTCGTTGTGCTCCGGAGTGAACCGGATCGGCAACTGCTTGTGCGACCAACCAATAGATCGTCGAATCCAGGCGCGTTACATAGGTGATTACCGGATGTCCGGAGATGTCACTCCTTTGCGACAACGTGCCCGGCACTCCAATCGTGGTGGGCAGATTGAGAGTGGCGCTCGACACCAACGACGCGATCGCCGACTCGGCCGACATCAACGCGACCTCGCGCGCAACTCCGGTGGTGCCAACCCTGGTTTCTTCGGTCGTAGCGAACATTGCACCACTGACGAGCGCTCCAATCAGGACGATTGCGAGCAACGCGGCAACCAATGCGAAACCTTGTCGAAGTGCGGGTTGCCGAGTTGCAAAGACGAGGGGCCGACTCATTGTCGGGAATCATTCCGCAAAGCGACAGAAACAGTGCCTGAATCCGCGATGGTACCACTACGCTGGCTGAATGGATTGCGCTGCTCGCTTTCGCTCCGCGCGGTGATCACGACTCTCGCGAGCCCCATCGACGAAGCCGCCGCGCCAAGAGGCGCGCCACGTGCATCGAGGTACTCGAACAACAACCCTGTAGCGCGCGTATCGGAACTGTACGCGCGATAGGGCCCACTTATTGGCTGAACTCCGCCGCATACCGAAGGCCCAACCGCATTGCAGCGTCGGTAGCCGAGGTAGGATTTTCCGTCGGCAGCGCGGTAGAGGCTGTACCGAACCCGTCGAATGAAACGAACGGGTGTGCCGGGTCTGATTGCGGTGAGTAGCGTACCTGTAACTGTGAGCGCAAAGTCTCTCGATCCGGAGCTCGGGTCTGTTTCGGTGGAGAATCCTGATGCTGCGGGGCACATCGACCCGGTTGCGCGCGACGCAAAGGAGGCGACCCTGTAACGCGCCCAACGCTCCTTCCCGCCGGCGGAGTCGACGTAAAAGAGCGCGATGTCGCCCGTATCCGGATCAGTGAGAAAGGCGCTGAGCGAGTTGCCAGATGGATGCGATGGTGCGAGTCCGACCTCGGTTCCCGCTGTTTGACAAACGACCGAGAGACCGATTGCGGCGAACACCTCAATAGCGGAATCGGCGCGAAGTCTCACCGTGTCGGAGACTGACGCTCCGCGAATGTCTGCCGAGAGAATTTCCATCGCGTCGCGAACACCTTCGCGCGCCGCATTGAGTTCGGCCGAGGCGCGGTAGAATCGCTGTTGCCTGGTAATGGTTGCAACGGCCATGGTCGCGACGAGTCCAGCGAGGACAACAACCGCTATCAATTCCACGAGGGCAAATCCGCGGCGAGGTGCGATCACGGTGCGCACCACGCAAGCGCTTGATAGTTGTCGAGATGTGGACCGCTTGCAGACGCGTAATTGGTCGACTCGAGAATCGAGATAACTTCGCCTCCCTGTCCGACCGTCCATCGTGATTCAATGCCTTGAAGCACTTCGATTCCGCTCGCGGCGAAGCTGCATTCGGACTTAATCAGCTCGACTCGGCTCGCCGCTATTCTACCGGCGCGCTCCCGAAGAGCGTTTGCTTCCATGGTCCTGGCGACAATAGCGCTGGAAGCGGCGAGAGCCAGTGCGCCAACAGTGAACACCAGTAGCGCAACAACAACTTCGACCAGCGTGTAACCACGATTCAGCGACTCGCTCACTCAGCGAGAGTAAATCAAGGACGGGTGCGGGATATGATTGTCTGACGGCAAGCGGTGCCAGATCCTTTCCCGCTTCGGCTAGCCATTAACACCAAAGAGGTCTGGCCACTAACACCAAACGTTAATGGCCACCGAAACGGGCCTGCGTCGAATAGCCACCGAGACGGAAGTTTGAACCAGATGAAGCGGATTGATCGGATTTAGCGGATCGATCCCAATGGCGATCTGGTCTATAACACCAGGGCTCCTTTCTTTTGTTATTTGCATTGAGACACTAGTGT
>CADDZN010000160.1 GCA_902812375.1 bacterium
CATCTACTACGCGTTTGCGAAAATCGGAAACGACGGTCGCGTCGTGCTCATGGATCCGTGCCTCGACGTCGGCGCCTGCGATTCAACGGCTACTGCTAAGGCTGGCGGAAATTTCGCCGAGCTGGAACGCCTGAAGCAACGCAACCCGAAGCTGAAGCTGACGATCTCGATTGGTGGCTGGACAGATTCGGGAAAGTTCTCCGACGCCGCACTCACCGACTTGAGCCGTCGAGCATTCGCCGAGTCGGCAATAGATCTCTTCATTCGCAAGAGGCCCGGGGTCTTTGATGGCATCGACATCGACTGGGAATTTCCGGTCGCCGGAGGCATGAAAGGGAATGTCGAGCGTCCCGTCGACAAGGAGAATTTCACTCTGCTGCTTGGCGAGCTCCGGCGCGAGCTCGACGCGCAAGGCGCGATCGATCATCGGCATTACGAGCTCACGATCGCAGCCTCGGCGCGGCTACAGGAGATAGCCAACGTCGAGATAACGCGCATCGCGCCGTTGCTCGATTTCATAAATGTGATGACCTACGATTATCACGCGGCGCCCGGCACGACCAACTTCAACTCGCCGTTGTATGCAGCGAAAGGTGATCCAACGCCGACTGAGAATATCGACGTGACGATGCGCGCGTTTCTCCAGGCAGGCGTTCCTGCGAGCAAGCTGCTGGTCGGCATTCCGTTCTATGGACATGCTTATGGCAATGTGCCGAACGTGAATGGCGGATTATTTCAGCGGGGCACCGCCAGGCCATCCGGGTGGGGCGAACACGACGGAGATTGGAATGTGCTCGCGCGGACGCGTCTCAGGGATCCACGTTACGAGCACCATTGGGAATCGAGCGCCCGCGTTCCGTGGCTCTACGATTCGACGAGCGGAACGTGGGTGAGCTACGACGATCCCCAGTCTGTGGCAGAGAAAGTCAGATACGTGCGCGAGCGCGGACTCGGCGGAGTGGTGATTTGGGAGCTTGGCGGCGATGACGGAAGTCTGATGAGGGCGATATCTGCGAGGTGATGAGACGGGGCGATGTAACATGGTCGAGTCTATCTATTGGAGAGGGGGAATCCAGTAGTTGCCACCCTGACTCACCGTTAATGATCCATCTGACCGGCTCCCTGCATGCCTCGAAACTATCTACGGAAATTCGATCTCCTCGGCCGCTGGCTCGCGCTCGCCACAGGCGGGGTGGCTCTGCTCGGCCAGCTCGTCCAGCTAGTCGACGCTGTTCGCCGACTGATTGCGACTCAATGAGGTCCTTGTTACTCGCCGCCAGTCTGTCATCGCTCGAGCAACCGCGCGAGCATCTCGGGCATGGCGTGCAGTTGGTCGATGTGGTCCGGAGCTGAATTCCCGGCAAAGCCGAGTAGCGCGAAACGACCCGCGTGGACTTCGCTGAGCTGCTGCATCCCGCGCGGTCCCCATCGCAGCACCGGTATCCGGCGGAGGCCAAGCGCGTGAAGCAACCAATCGGCTGTCTCGGTGGTGCTGGCGAAAGTGCCGGGGAAGATCTCCGAGTGCGTAACGAGAAACCGTTTCTCGCCGCGCATGGCAGCTCGCGCGAATTGGGCGAATGCAACGAGGTTAGTGGTATCGAGAACCCCACCGGCGGCAAGCACGGTGCGATCCGGCACGTACGACGTGTGCATGCCGTCGAGCAGCAACACCGCATCGACGCGTGCGAAGTGGCGCGGGTCGCGAAGGATGGCGCGCACCGCACCGTGTCCGGCCGAGAATCCCACCAGCGTAACGCGTCCGACGTGCGCCGCTTTTCCGATTGCCGTCGATACTTCTCGCGCCACACCGACGAGGAGCGAGTCAAACGCCGCAGGGTCTGAAAACGCGCGGTCGTAGATGCCGGAACCGGCGCCGAGGTTCAGGACGGCGACAACGGGCTTGATCTTGAGTCGAGATGCTGCGTACTCGGGCAGCCACGCGGCACCGAGGAAGTGAACGACGAGATTGAAATTACCGGCGCGCCTGACATCATCAGGAATCCAGATCTCGACCGGCTTTCCGAGCGGTCCGTCAAGCGATCGCGTCACACCGGCCAGTGCCTTTGGCGTCAGCCGCTCGTGTGCGCGCGTTTGCTCGACCATCGGTGAAGGGTTTTGCGATGCTGGTGGCGGAGTCACCGATTGCGCGCCGGCGACTGCGGGTGCCAGCGCAATCATCAGAGTGTAGACTTTCATAGCGCCGCTAACTCCGAACCGCACGCTTGTCAGAGGCCACCTTTGTTAGATAGCGCGCGCGTGAGCTCCTCGCAACCAAGCTCTCCAGCGATCCGTTGACATCCCTAAGTCCTTACCCGCAAGCCGGACAAGGAACGCGTGAGCCGCGTCTCTGTGTTCAAGTGAATGAGAATCGAGAAGATCCAGGACCAAACCACCGTTCTCCCGTACCAATGTCCGTGCTACGCGCGGATCAATCTTCGTTTTCGTGAGAACGAGCAACGTCGTCCGCAGTGCAAGCACGTTCGTTCCATCGAGTATTGCTTTGAGGTCTGCAATCGCAGGTCGCCAATCGATGCGAGACTGTGTCCCAGTCAACAAAGAAGTGAGTCCCATCTCAGACGCGGCAGCGACTCGCTCGTCTGGGTCACGGAGGCCTTTCACTAACGCGTACCAGGCGCCCGCTCGGCCGCGCTGCGCTCCAAGGATCGCCGCGGCAAGCATCCGATTCTCGAAGCTCGCATCCTCGAGCAGAACATGCTCGGCCAGGTTGGCGCCTTCGGCACTGCGACTGCCTTCGAGGAAGACCCAAAAGGACCGCACCGTCGCGCTGTCGTTCGGGTGACTCTCAAGTATCAAACGCTCGAAGAGCGTGTCGTGTGTTGCGTAAATACCGAATGTCTGCGCTCCGGTCTGATACGCGGCGACGTCGTCTTTTAGAATGCGATACCCATTGCGCCAGGTCGGTGGCAGAGCGCTCTTTCCCGTGGGCGGCTTCCGGTAGCGAACCAGGGCGGAGTCCTGGGGCTCGACAACTATGACGAAAGTCGACGAGCGCCCTTTGACCGGGATCATACGCAAAGATTGAGCGGACGGAAAACCGAGTCCGCGCAACACTCCGGCACATTGTCCCAATGGTTTGCCGGGCGCGTGGACTTTCATCGAGTCCTGAATCATCGGGATGGTCCAGCGATGAAGCCCGACAAATTCGACAACACCCGCGGGCGTGTCGATCTGCTGGCTCATCGCGGTGGAGGCCGAAAGTGCCAGCGCGCCGGCAAGACATGAGCAGTAAAAGCGAATCATGATTTTGGTTGTTGTACCTATCTAACGCTCAAGTTCAGCTGGCGTAAGCCTTCAGCCGCGTGACAAATCAAGAATTGAAAGAATGGAACAAGTCAAGCGAATTCTTCTTGAGCGATTCGTGTTGATTAAGGGTCACCCGTCACCGCGTCACCGCCTGATCGACGAGCCCGAGGCGCGGCACGACTACTCTTGGTCGCAGTATAGCACCCGGCGCGATGACCGCATTGGCGCCGATGCGAGCGCCGTCGCCGATGAGAGCCCCGAACTTCCGCACGCCCGTCTCAATACGATCTTCACCGAGAAAGACATCGATTGCTCGATCGGGATGCTCGTTGCGGTAATTGGCGACAATCGCGCCCGCTTCCAGATTGACTTCTGACCCAAGGACGCTGTCGCCGACGAAGTTGAAGTGAGCGAGCTTCGTCCCCGCGAAAAGAAAAGCCGACTTTATCTCTGCGCCGGGCCCAAGCGTGCATTGCTCGTCGAGCCAGCAGCCGTCGCGAATGTATGCGCCAGCCGCGACAAAGCAGTGCGCGGCGATGATCACCGGCCCTTTCAACACCGCGCCCGGTTCGACTGTCGCCGTCGCGTGCACCGCTACACCGTCCTTGAGCGAGAACTCGTCGCCGACGCTTGCAAGCAGGCGCGCGACGATATCTCTCGACCGCGCTGTGAGCTCCCACGGCTCGGAGTCGGCGAGTGAAGCGAGCGGCGAGGTACCGAGCGAGTCGATGAAGTCGGCGAGGCAAACGCGAGATGACACGACGTAAGTATACGCGGAAGGGCGCGACCAGATGCTTTAGCGGCACCTACAGGGCGAGACAAGAATTGAAAGAAGAGAACAAGTGAAGCAAATTCCTGGTTGACGCGGCTCGCTGCTTTACATCTTCGCGTCTTTTACAAAGGCTGAACCGAGGCTGAGAACTTCATGGAAGTAGTCATCACAGAGAATTACGACGAGATGAGCAAACTCGCGGCGCAGATAGTCGCCGAGCTGCTGAACACCAAGCCCAACGCCGTGCTCGGGATGGCGACGGGGTCGACGCCGCTCGGGCTGTACCAGGAGTTGGCCCGCATGCATGAAAAGGCTCAGCTCGACTTCTCACGAGTGGTGACGTTCAATCTCGATGAGTATGTCGGCCTGCCGAGTAATCATCCGCAGAGTTACGCGTATTTCATGCAGGAGAATTTTTTCCGGCACGTGAACGTTCAACCTCAGAACATCAACATTCCGTCTGGCACGACCAGCAACTATCCGGCGTTCTGCGACTGGTACGAAAAACGTATCGCCGAGTCCGGCGGGATCGATCTGCAAATCCTCGGCATCGGCTCTGACGGACATATCGCGTTCAACGAGCCGACGAGCTCGCTCAGCTCGCGCACTCGTCTCAAGACCCTGTCGATGCAGACGATCGGCGACAACGCACGCTTCTTCGAGCGCCGAGAGGATGTGCCGGTGTATGCGATCACGATGGGAGTCGGCACGATTCTCGAGGCGCGTCAGCTATTGCTCGTGGCGAGCGGGAAGTCGAAGGCGACGGCAATTGCGCAGGCTGTCGAAGGACCGGTGAGCAGCATGGTGACCGCGAGTGCGCTGCAATTGCATCGGGACGCCACTGTCATCGTTGACAACGACGCGGCGTCGGAGCTGACGATGCGCGAGTACTACGAGTTCATCTACGCGGCGAAGCCATCGGCACCGAGGATGTAACTCGCTCGACCACGCCGCGACGTGGAAACTCAGCCGCGCCGAGCGGCCTCGATCGTAGCGACGTCGATCTTTTTCATCTGCATCATCGCATCGAACGCGCGCTTGGCCACGGCCGGGTCGGAATCAGTGATCGCCTTTGTCAGGACGATCGGCGTAATCTGCCAGGACAATCCCCATTTGTCCTTGCACCAGCCACAGGCGCTCTCCTCGCCGCCGTTGCCGACGATCGCGTTCCAGTAGCGATCCGTCTCGGCCTGGTCGACGGTTGCGATCTGGAACGAGAACGCTTCGTTGTGCTTGAACTCCGGCCCGCCATTGAGCCCGAGGCACGGAATGCCGATCAAGGTAAACTCAACGGTCAACACGTCGCCCTTCTTGCCCGAAGGAAAGTCTCCCGGTGCGCGGTGTACTGCGTCTACCGACGAATTGGGAAAAGTCTTGGCGTAAAACCGCGCCGCTTCCTCGGCGTCGCGATCGTACCAGAGGCAAATCGTGTTCTTTGCAGGCTTCGTCACGTCAGTTCTCCGTTGTGATGAGGCGTTCTAGGCAGTGTCTTTCGAGATCGGTGTCGGAATTTGCCTGACGAGGATTCGATCAGTTTGTGCGTCTGTGCCGAGCATGAATACGTGTGAACCTACATCCACGAAACCGTTCCTGGAATAAAAGGCCTTCGCTCGCTCGTTTCGCTCCCAGACTCCAAGCCATAAGGTGCGTCCGCCGCGGTGGTAAGCGGCCGACTCCACGCTTCGCATGAGCGATTGTGCGACACCGCGTCCGTGCCAGGGCTTGGAAATGTAGAACCGCCATAGTTCGAGCGGCGCCTGTCCAGTCACACATTCCGGAAGCACACCGGGACGCAACTGAGCAAAGCCCGCGAGCTCGCCATCAATTTCAGCAAGCAGCGTTGTGATGTCTGGGTCGACGACCCCTTTCTCCTGTTGGTGCGTCGCGTAGGCATCGTCGATGTGGATTGCCATATTCTCCGGCGTATTATCGGCGGCGAAAGTCTCGCAGAAAGTTCGGGCAGCCAATTCGGCGAGAGCTGTCGCGTTGGATGCCACGCCAGGCCTGATCACGATTCTCATAGTCATTCCCGCGTGTCACTAACCTCGCGCCTTGTGCGCGACGCCCAATTTCGCACCATCGTGACACCAATCAGCGCTGCGCCCGCTATCAGGGCTCCAGTGATGTCGGGCAGCACGTCGGTGAGGCGGCAATTGCCTGTGCGGGTTGCGCCCTCTTCCAGCTCGACGAGCACGCCGAGTGCGATGGTCGCGAGGAGACTCCATCTCAGCGCTCGCTGGTTGAGTCGCTCGGACTGAAGTGCGGTCAGGACGAAGAAGATGGTAAACAAGACCGTGTGTGGCACCTTCGTCATCGACAGCCCGACGTTTGCGAGTGTCAGACGCGTATCGCAGACAGGGGCTACCAGGCGAAAACCGACTCGTGCGGGAATTCGTAGGACGGCGACGAGCATGTACGCTCCGCACGCCCAACGACGCAGACTCCATAGGTAGTGGATAGCGCCTGATGCTCGTGGTATGTCTTAGATAGATGTCACGTTGTACGGCGGATATCTGGCTGACGCCTGCGTTCAGATCGTTAGGAGCGGCGCGCTTACACTCGGCCGGGCCAACCGTTCTTCGCTAGCCAATTGATGTCACTTTCGAAGTCCTGGAACATCTTCTCCAGCGACCTTCGATCGGCGTCCGTGCGATCGGCGTAGCTATCCGGGTGGAGGTTTTTGCGCCAGGCGCGCTTTACCTGCTCGAATATGAACGGGGGGCAGGAACTCGCCAGCCCCCATTTTGCGAGCCGTATCAGCCTCAGATTTGCCGGCCGTGCGGGTCGCTACAAGCTCTCGCTCCAACTCGACGATGCGAGCTTTCGCTTCGGCCAGTTGTAAGTCTGTGGACTCACCGGTGCGCGACCCACGCGCTTCCTTTGGGCGAGTAGCAAGATACGCAATACGCTTTTCCAGGTCGCGTTCCAGCATACCCGCGCGCTTACTTTTCCGGTGATTCGCTTCCATCAGGAGTTGGGCGAGAACGTCGGGATCGCCCCAATGCCCTTTGGCGAGATCGATCAAATCGGCCGTCGATGCGGTGAGATATGGGCGCATGAATTCAATTCACTCCCAGTTGGCTTCCTAGCGACTCTTGTTAGATAGCAGTATCGGGAAGTTCACGCACAAGCGCACAGCTCCGGATGTAATTCGCGTCCAGCGGTGTGCCGTCGTTGGCTTTCCGTAGCTTCGTCTGCGGAAATGGCTTTTTCACTCTTCGACAGTTGGCGATGACGTAGAGTGTTTGCACAGAGCCATCCCAGAGCTCTTCAACTTCTGTTGAATCGAGCACATAGATGAGGAGGACCTTAGTTGTGGGATTC
>CADDZN010000161.1 GCA_902812375.1 bacterium
AGTCCATACCGCTTACCTGTCTCGCTGATGAACTGCCACAGCCCGCCTGCCTTCGCCGGTGATTTCGCCTTGGGGTTGAACCCCGACTCGATCATGGCGAGATAAATCAGATCCTGCGGCATGTTGCGCTCTTCGAGTTTGGCGGAGATCATGGGCTCATACTTCGGCTTGCGATCGAGCCAGACCGCGAAACGCGACTTCACCTTCGGATCGGTGGTGAAGAGCTTCACCCAGGAATCAACTCGCCAGTTGTTCAGATTAGGCAAATCCCACCCACTCGACGCCTGCTGCGCGAGTGCGGTGTCAGGTTTGGTACCCACATTCACGAACTTTGTCTGGAGCGCAGTCGAATCCGAGCCAACCCGTGAGACGGAGACGGAGGCGAGCAATGCAGCGCCCACCAGACCGATATTCCGGGCCAAGCTGGAGTTGAGAATCCCCTTTAGCTGGTTCACAAATCCTCCTTTGCTGGAATCGGCGCTTGGGTGGAATGCGAACAGCCAAGCCAACGTATCGAGGCTCGGCGTTGCATTCCCACAGCTTGGACCGACAAGTGTTTACGCTTTCAATTTAACGGGTTTGGCCCGCGAATGGAAGGATTTTTTGCTACGGCAGAGTCGTATAAGTCGTTGCTGCGGCGGGGTTTACAGAACATCTTTCGGAGCTCGGCAATAACGGCTAATCGAAGCTCTGCAGTAGCGGACGGGGGGCTACGATAACTCCTTGATTACCACGCCGCGCTTGGACAGCTCTGAAATGTATTTCTCCGGGGGGACTGCTTCATCCGGCGTGAATACGCCAGCCTTGCCGATCTCGCCTCGGGCCTGCATCTGCCCGGTGATCGAAAGCGAATAGCCGGTCGAGCGCTCCATCGCGCTGATGCCATGCTCCTCGTCGTAATAGTCGACGAGCTCCCACCCGATCTTCTTTGGCTTGCCGCCTTTCGTTCCCTGAACGATCACGCGCAGCGCGACGAGGTCACGTCCATTCGGCTTGGTAAGTCGCGGACCCATCGCAGCGACCACGAGATCGCGCGGAACCACCTTCATTCCCTTTACATCGACCGGGTTCAGCTCCAGAAGGCCCAGCTCCCGAATAGCTTCCATGATCTTCGCGTGGCCCGGATATCGGAGCGTCTTGTACTCCATGCTCGGAACCTTGCCCTCGTACCGGAATGCCATCGTCGAGAGACCGCCGGCGGTGTGGAATGCCTCCAGCTCGCCGACTTCTCCGCCGAAATGAATTGGCTCGATCTCGGAAAGCGCTTTTACCTGGGTGCGTTTCCCATTGCGGAGTATCCAGGACAGCGTCGTGTAGTAGTCGAGCACGCCTTCGAGTGAATAAACGATCTGATAGTTGAGCGGCGGCTCGGGCTCCTGTGGGAGACCTCCAACAAAAATCTTCACGCTCTCGACAGCATCGAGCTGCGAGATTCCGTACTCGGCCAGGATGTTGACCATTCCCGGCGCGAGACCGCAATCGGGGATGACGCTGATGTTCTTTTTTTTCGCTTCGGCGTCCAGCGTCTTCTGCTTGAAGACGATCTCCGTATTTCCGCCGAGATCCGAGAAGTGAACGCCCGCCTTCACGGCGAGCTCCGCGAGCTCGAAGTTGAAGTAATACGGGATCGCACTCATTGCGGCATCACACTGTCGCATCAGCGCCAGCACCGCCTCTCTGTCGCGAACATCGAGCGGGGTGAAGACCAGACGGTCGCCCGAGTAGGGCGCCAGAAATTCCGCGAGATGTTGCGTATGCAAGTCAGCGAGGCGGACTTCCTTTACTTCGGGGTTTTGCAGCAGATCATATGCACACGCGGAGCCCTGGAGGCCCGCGCCGAGAACTAGCATCCGCATTACTTGCTTATCTCCGAGAAATTTTTTGGCTGGACTCGCTCTTGCAATTTACGGACGCGGCACAAGTCTCGTTACCCGCGAATACAGAGGCAATTCATGGCGGCACAGGTTGACACCGCGAACTGGCGTAAGCATTTGCTCGAGCGTCCGGAACAGATCAAGGAGCTACTGGAGAGCACACATCGCATCGCGGTGCTCGGAATCAAACCGAGCCCGGATCAACCTGCGCACTACGTGCCTGAGTACGCGCAGCAGGCGGGATACGAGATCGTGCCGGTCCCTGTTTACTACAAGGACCTGACGGAGATGCTCGGCGCGAAAGTGTACCGGAAGCTCGTCGACATCCCGGGCGAAATCGACATGGTGAATGTTTTTCGGCGACCGGTGGACATTCCTCCGCACATCGACGACATCATCGCGAAAGCGCCGCGCTCCGTGTGGTTTCAGCTAGGAATTCGGAACGACGAAGCGGCCGAGCGACTTGCGCGCGCGGGGATCGATGTGGTGCAGGATAGCTGCCTTATGGTGGAGCTGAGGCGGATCGGACGGTAGCGGGATGCGGGATGCGGGACAAGGGAAGCGGGACGAGGGAAAGCACTAAGGACCGCGCAGCTTTGTCGAAGCGGACTTTCCGGACGATCATCAGGACCGAACGCGCATCCCGCATCCCGCATCCCGCATCCCGCTACCAGACCACCGTATACACAACCGGCTCGAATGCCATCTCATTCGGCTCGGGTTTGCTCCGCGGGGCAAGCGCTACTACGTAGCGCCCATCGGCTGTGGCAGCGAGCGCTATTCCGGCACCGATCACTCGTTGCGCACCGGTGCTACCCAGGCCCGGCGGCTCAGTGATCGTGATCACTCCGCGAATAGTCTGGATGGTGTAAGGTTGAGTGCCGCGGCGAATCTGGATTGGTGGCGACTGAGTCATGTCGATCGGAAGCGAGCGGTCGAGTGTCGGGCCTTCCGTGAATTTGACTTCCACCAGATTTGCGTTCGATGGCAGAGTTCCGTGCAAAGCTCCCGTCACCGGGTCCAGCGCCGACCAGGTCTGACTCGGCTCATTGTCCACCGCCTTCGACGGAGAATTGCCGAGTGCGAGAGTGGATCCGTCAGCGGTCCAGCGTACTCGCCATCCGCGCGCAACGGGAAACAGCTTCGGCGCCGCGCTGTCGCCAGCCGCTGTAACGCGCGGGTTGTCAGGAATGTGGATCACGCCAGCCTGCGCGACTGCTCGCGCCATCGACATCCCGCTTGATGCAAACGAGCCGGCGCGCAGCGTGGCTGTATCGATTCCCGTACGACGCGAGACCTCCGTGAGCTGATCGGCCCCTAATCCGCTCCCGTCGACTACAGTGTAGGCTCGGCCAAATCCGATCCACTTCCAGTCGGGCGACGGCGCGACGTCCCACACGCTGTCCATTTGCGTCTGGAAGCCGCGCGCTTCATCTCCGAAGAAGAATGCGTTTGCAACGGGCTCGTTTTCGACGCCAGCCGGATCGGCAACAACAAGTATCGATCTCCGATCTGGCGAGAACGCCCAGCGCACCCGCTCGGCCATTCCATGCGTCCCGCGGTTGACGGGCGTCACAGTTATCACCGGCGCGGTGTGCGTGGTGTCAGCAGTGGTTTCCTTTTTTGAGGAATCGACAACGCAGCCGGTGAGCGCAATCAGCGCTAGCGCGGCAATTTGTCTGGCGGTTCTAGGCACACACCAGATTACGTCCGCCAGCTTTCGCGCGGTAGAGGGCGCGGTCCGCGCAATCGAGGAGATCTTCCGCGGTCTCGACTTTTGGCTCAGGGAAATCCGCTACTCCAATGCTGACCGTCAGGCGGAGCGGCTGCCCTTTCCCAATGTCGAAAGGGTGCGATTGAATCTTGTCACGAAGCCTTTCGGCGAACGCGATCGCGCCCGCTTCACTGGTCTCGGGCACGGCGATGACAAATTCGTCGCCTCCGTAACGCGCGACCGCATCGACGCTACGCGCGGTGCGCGCGAGAAGTAGCGCCACTTCGATGAGCACCTGGTCGCCCGCGAGATGGCCGAAGGTATCGTTCACTTCCTTGAACGAATCGACGTCGATCATCAGGATGCTGAGCGGCGCGTTGTACCGACGCACGCGCTCGACCTCCGTGCCAAGTTGAGTGAGCAGTGCGCGACGATTGAGGAGCTGGGTGAGTGGGTCAGTACGAGCCAGCGCCTCGAGGCGAATGTTGTCGGCCTGGGTTACTTCCACCATGTGCGCGCGGCGCATCGCGTTCATCGCGCTCTTTACTACCGTCTCGGCGAATTCGACATCGGCTTCGTTGAGCGATGTCTTTTCCGCAGTGCGACGCAGAAGAAAGACTCCCGTTCGATCGAGGTCGAGCCGGAATGGGAGAGCAATGATGGAACGCACGGAAATCACGCTACCGTCAGCCTCCCAGGCTTCGCGCAGCTTCCGGTAAGCATCGGAGTGCCAGATGTCGGGGATCAGCACTGGCTTCTCGCTCGCAAGTGCGGCCTCGATCTCGGGGTATTTATCGAGCTCTACCTGCAGGTTCTCGAGCTGCGGATCTTCGTGCGCTGACGCAACCGTTCCGTGCGTATCACCGCACTTCGCAAAGATTACCGACGAATGACTGAGGTTGAGAGCGCGCGCGAGGCGCCGCGCAAGCATGTGAAAGAGCTCTCCCATGGAGAGAGAGCCCATCACGTCGTGCAGGATGTCTACGAGTGCGCCGCGCGCAGTAGCCTCTTCGAGCAGGCGCTGCACTTCGGCCTCGGCCTTCCGAAGCGCCGAACGTAGCTTCTCGATGTCGTCCGGTTGCGTTACCGCTTCGGGCGTTTTGGTCATCATTCGTCGGTAAGTGCTTCTACCTGCTCTGTCTCGCCAGCGGGCGCGCCAGAATCAGCCTCTTCGCCCTCGTCTTCCGGCACCACGCGAGCGACGGCTGTAACGAGATCTCCGTCGTCCAGATTGACGAGTTTGACCCCCTGAGCGATACGCCCGGTCACTCTTACCTGAGAGACCGAGGAACGGATGATCACACCATGTTTTGTGATGATCATTATCTCGTCGGCGGGCAGAACTTCCATCAGGGCAACGACATCGCCGGTTTTCTCCGTTCGATTCACCGTGATGATGCCCTTTCCGCCGCGCTTCTGGACCCGATAATCATCGATGTTCGAGCACTTGCCGAGGCCGCGTTCGGTGACGACGAGGAGCGTTGCGTCGCGCTTGATGACGACCATTCCGATGACGGAATCGCCCTCTTTGAGCTCGATGCCTTTTACGCCGGTCGTGTCGCGGCCCATCTCGCGGACGTCCTGCTCGTGGAAGCGTACGGATAAACCATGACGCGTAGCGAGGACGATGTCGTTTGAGCCACTCGTAACTTGGACATCGATGAGCTCATCGTCCTTGTCGATCTTGATCGCCTTGATACCGGTCTGACGAACATTGGAGTATTCGGACAGCGCCGTCTTCTTGACGGTGCCCTTCTTGGTGCAGAAGAGAAGGAACTGCGTATCCGAGAACTCGCGAACGGGAACCATCGATTTGATTCGAGTCTCTGGTGAGACGTTGATCAGGTTGACGATTGGTTTACCCTTCGACGCTCGGCCCGCCTGCGGAATCTCATAGACCTTGAGCCAGAAGCAGCGACCATCATCCGTGAAGCACAGGATGTAATCGTGGGTCGAGCCGATGAAGAGACGCTCGATGAAATCCTCGTCCTTGAGACCCTGCCCACTGAGCCCTCTCCCACCGCGACGCTGCTTGCGGTAGGTCGAGACCGAGGTGCGCTTGATGTAGCCCGAGTGGGAGATGGTGATGACCATGTCCTCCTCGGCGATCAGGTCCTCGATGGTGAACTCGCCTTCATCGCTCGTGATCTCGGAGCGACGCTCGTCGCCAAATCTGTCGGCGACCTGCTGAAGCTCGTCGCGGATGATCTTCATGCGGCGCGGCTTGGAGGCGAGGATGTCGCGCATCTCCTTGATGAAGTCGCGGACTTCCTTGAGCTCGCTTTCCAGCTTCTCGATCTCGAGGCCGGTGAGCTTTGCCAGGCGCATGTTGAGAATCGCCTCGGCCTGACGCTCGCTGAGCTTGAATCGTTTCTGGAGCTGGGTGCTCGCGACTGGAGTGTCGGCAGCGGCGCGAATGAGCTTGATGACGGCGTCGATGTTGTCGACGGCGATTTTCAAGCCTTCGAGGATGTGCTCACGCTCGAGCGCTTTATCCAGCTCGAACTGCGTGCGACGCACGACGACCGTGTGGCGATGCTCGATGTAGTGCATGAGCACTTCCTTGAGCGGCATCACCTTCGGCACGAGCTGTCCGGTGTGTGAATCCGGAACCAGCGCGAGCATGATGACGCCGAAGGTCGACTGCATCACCGTGTGCTTGTAAAGCTGATTGAGCACCACGCGCGGGATCGAATCGCGCTTGAGCTCGATGACGACGCGCATGCCGTCCTTGTCGGATTCGTCGCGGAGCGCGGAGATTCCCTCGAGCTTTCCGTCCTTGACGAGGTCGGCCATGTCGGAGATCAGCTTGGCTTTGTTGACCTGGTACGGCAGCTCCGTAATGACGATCTGCGATTTGCTCGAGGATTCCTTCTCCTCGATCACTGCACGTGCGCGCATCACGATTCGTCCGCGGCCCGTCTCCTGGTAATCCTTGATGCCCGCGCGGCCGTAGATGTAGCCGCCAGTTGGGAAGTCAGGGCCTTTGATCAGCTTTCTAATATCGGACGGCGTTAGATCAGGGTTGTCGATGAGCGCGGTGACAGCGGCTACGACTTCGCGGAGATTGTGCGGCGGAATGTTGGTCGCCATGCCGACCGCGATTCCCGATGATCCGTTGACGAGGAGGTTCGGGATGGCCGAAGGAAGAACCTTTGGCTCCTGGAGCCGGTCATCGAAGTTGGGCGCGAAATCGACGGTGTTCTTGTCGATATCCGCCAGCATCTCCATAGCGATTCGGGTGAGACGCGCCTCGGTGTAGCGATAGGCAGCCGCGGGATCGCCATCGACGGATCCGAAATTCCCCTGGCCATCGACCAGCGGGTAGCGGAGCGAGAAATCCTGCACCATGCGCACGAGCGCATCGTAAACGGAGCTGTCGCCGTGCGGGTGGTATTTGCCGAGGACGTCGCCGACGACGGTCGCGGATTTCTTGTAGGGGCGACCGGGAACGAGACCGAGCTCGTTCATCGCGTAAAGCACGCGACGGTGCACGGGTTTGAGTCCATCGCGCACATCTGGAAGGGCGCGAGAGACGATGACGCTCATCGAGTAGTTGATGAACGATTCTTTGATTTCTTCGTGGATCAAGCGCGGTAGGATGCGCTCTCTATTGTGTGGGGCGGTCATTAACTCGTCGCTTGGCTAACTGGTTCGGAGGCGGGCGGTAGACAAAAATGCCTCCGTTCGTGGTAA
>CADDZN010000162.1 GCA_902812375.1 bacterium
TCCATGATCCGCCGCACGCGACAACGCGCGGATTCGCCAGGTACCCCGGCATATTGGAGAGACTGATGCCGCCGGTTGGAATGAATTCCACTCCACCATACGGAGCCGACATCGCCTTGAGATACGCGATCCCACCCAATGGTTCGGCCGGAAAGAACTTCATTACAGTGAGGCGCCGACTCAGCGCGAACTCCAACTCCGTCGGTGTCGCGATGCCCGGGAACACCGGGATCTCATTCTCGATACAGTAGTCGACCATCGCAGCGCCAAACCCCGGAGCAACGACGAACTTAGCTCCGGCGCGACTCGCATCCTTAGCCTGAGCCGGCGTGAGCACCGTTCCAGCCCCTATCAGCACATTCGGGCACTCGGACGAAATCTTTTCGAGTGCCGCGAGTGCGCCCGACGTGCGAAACGTGATCTCAGCGCAGGGAAGTCCGCCCTCTTCCAGCGCGTGCGCCAACGGCACGGCGTGTCGCGCGTCGTCGATCACGATGACCGGAATGAGGCGGTGCTCTCTGAACGTCTCGACTACCGTTTGCGTCACGAGAGCACTCCATGCGCGTGAACACTTCCCGCTAGATGTGACACGAGCGTGGCTCGGGCGCCATTGCGCGCAATGGAAGAAAGCTGCTCAGTGATCGTCTCGAAAAATCCCGGCACTTTCCCGAGGTCTGCTCCCCAGAGCGTCGAATCGCCGCACACCTCGCGAGTGAGCTCCGCAAAGGATTCATCGCTGTCGCCAAACCTTTTCCACGCGATACGGATTCGGGCGGCGGCATCATCTGGCGGGACGGCCAACCCCGCGGCTGTCCGTTGAGACTGGATTTCACCGCGCAGAAAAAACAGAAACGCAGCGAAGCCAAGACTGAGCGCGGCAGGCGGGTGACCATGGCTGTTGGCGTACGACACGATCGACGGAACGACACGGACGCGAACCTTTGTCGTACCGTGCAGAGTGATGTCCATCAGCGAGTGAGCGATGTAGGGATTGGAGAATCGCTCCAGTACTTCGCGCGCGAATTGTTCCGCACCGGGCACGTCGACCGTCGGCAGGATCTCGTCGAGTACAACCTCGCGGAGGAACCGGCCCACATCCGTGTCCGTCGCAGCGTCAAAGACCGTCTCGCATCCGCAGAGAAGTGCGAGCGATACCATCGCGGTATGCGCGCCGTTGAGGATCCGCACCTTGCGCTCGCGGTACGGCGTGACGTCGCCCGTCAGGATCACGGAATTGTCCGTGACCAGTGGCGCGAGGCGAGATCTTGTCCGGGAGTCAGCGCCTATCGCGAGCAGCCGATACGGCTCACAAACAGTCACCAGCTCGTCGCGGTAGCCGAGCTCCTCTTCCACTTCCGTCGATCGCTGCGCGCGCGGCGCACCAGACACGATGCGGTCAACGAGCGTATCGCAGAAGCTCACCCCTTCCTCGATCCACTGTGAGAATTTGTCGCCGAGCCCCCACCTTGTGACGAGCAGCAAAACGATCTCTCGCAGCTTCGCTCCATTCTGCTCGATGAGCTCGCATGGGAGGACCGTCACTCCGCGCGCGACGTCATAGTCGAAAGTGCGCGCGCGCTCGTACAGGAAGCGCGTGAGCTTCCCAGGAAATGACCGCGGCGGATTGAGTTCCGGTAAATCGCCATCATCCAACACGATTCCGACTTCAGTCGTGTTGGAGAAGATGATCTCGATGTCCGGATTGCGCGCCACGTCGAGCACCGCCTTCCACTCCGCGGTCGCCGAAAGCGCGCGACTCACCGCGCCGATCACCCGGTGCTCGCGCACAGTCTTCCCATTCTCGACTCCCTCAATGAGCAGTGTGTAAAGGCCGTCCTGCGCGTTCACCAGATCGTCTCGTCCGCTGCCCGTCGAACCAATTGCGACCACTCGGCCATTGAACTTTCGCTCGCGGTTGGCCGCATCGACGATGTAATCGACCAAGCCACGCAACAATGCGCCCGTGCCGAACTGTGCAATGCGCTCCGGAAGTGTGAGTAACGATGGGTCGGGAAGGTTGACCGGAACGCTTGCAGCAAAGTCGCGCGCACGCACGAGGCGCGCGTTGAGAGCGGGACGGGTGGACATCAAAGGGTGACCCCTTCCTTCCAGATCGCGATCTCTCTGTAACCCTGTTCTTCGTTGCGCGCGAGCTTCTGCCCCGATGCGATGTCCAACACCAGCGCGAGCAGACGATCGGCGAGCTCGTCCTGAGTTGCGCTACCATCGAGTAATCCGCCGGCACTAAAGTCGATCCAATGCGGCTTTTTGTCCGCGATCGCATTGTTGGATGAGATCTTGATCGTCGGGACGGGAAATCCGAGCGGCGTTCCGCGGCCGGTGGTAAAGAGCAGCAACGTCGCGCCACTCACCACCATTGCGGTGGATGACACTCCATCATTGCCCGGAGATTCGAGCAGCGACAACCCACCCGTCGAGGCTTGCTCTCCGTAGCGAAGCACCTTCCGAATTGTCGCGTGCCCACCTTTCTGGATCGCACCGAGCGATTTCTCCTCGAGCGTCGTGAGTCCGCCCTCCTTGTTGCCGGGTGATGGATTCTCGTAAATGGGCTGGCCGTGACGAATGAAATAATCCTTGAATCCGTTGATCATTCCCACGATGTCGTCGAACACTCCCTTGTCCGCCGCACGCGCCATGAGCACCTGCTCGGCCCCGAACATCTCGGGCACTTCGGTGAGAATGACTCCGCCGCCCCAATCAGTGATGCGATCGGCGATGCGCCCGACTACCGGATTAGCTGTGATGCCGCTGAAGCCGTCGGACCCGCCGCACTTGTGGCCCACGATCAGTTCGGAAGCGGGACATTCTTCGCGCTTATCGCGCTCCATTCTCTCCATCAGCGAGCCGAGCGCCGTGCCGCCTTCCTCGATCTCGTCCATCACGTCCTGGCTGTTGAACACCTTGAGACGTGATTTGTCGACGTCGCCCGCGTGCGCGAGCAGCGAATCGAGCTGATTGCTCTCGCACCCGAGCCCGAGCACGAGAACACTACCCGCGTTCGGATGCCGCATGAGACCGGCCAGAACGCGTTGGGTGTTCTGTAGATCGTCGCCGAGCTGGCTGCAGCCGTAAGGATGCGAGAATGCGTGAACGCCATCGATAGCTTTTCCGGCTTTCTCAGCACCCGCGCGAGCGATCCGTTCCGCCGCGTGATTCACGCAGCCGACGGTGTTCAGTATCCAGATCTCGTTCCGCGTTCCAACGCGTCCATTTGCACGTCGATAACCCATGAACGTAGGAATCTTCTTGCTGTCGCTTTTTGGGCGCGGGGTTGGCGAACCGAGGCGTTCTGGCTCGTAGAGGTACTCGATCGAGCCTGCCAGAGATGTCCCCAGATTGTGCGAGTGTACCCAGTCGCCGAGCCTGACGTCCGCAGTCGCATGCCCGATCGGAAACCCGTACTTGCGAACCGTCTCACCGCCGGAGATGTCGCGAAGCGCGATCTTGTGTCCGGCGGGTATGTCGCCACGCGCGGTGACTTCGACTTCACCGACAACCACGCCGTCGCCGGCCTGAGCGGGGGCCGCGACGACCGCCACGTCGTCTGATGGATGGATGCGAATCGCGTGAACGCGCTTCAACGCGTCGCCCTGAGTTTGTAGGTGTCGCGCGCGAGATCGTAAGCGAGGGCGCGGGCCATCTCTCGGGCGTCGGTCATGTCGATCACGTGCCGCGCAACCAGGCCACCGAGCCAATTCGCATCGACTCGTCGAGCGAGATCGTGGCGCGCGGGGATAGAGCAGAAAGCTCGGGTGTCGTCGTTGAACCCCGAGGTATTGTAGATGCCGGCTGTCGACGTAATAGTCTCGCGATACCGCATCATCCCTTCGGCCGAATCGTGAAACCACCAGGGCGGCCCCAGCTTCACAGCGGGATAATGTCCGGCAAGAGGCGCGAGCTCTCGGGAATAAGTCGCTTCGTCGAGCGTGAACAGCACGAGCGTCAGGCGGGGGTCGTTTCCGTACGCGTTGAGCAATGCGCGCAGATTGCGCGTGTACTCGGTGCGAACTGGAATGTCACCGCCTTTATCGGGGCCAAACCGATTATAGATGTGCTCGTTGTGGTCCCGCAGCGCGCCGGCGTGCAGTTGCATCACCAGCCCATCGTCGATCGACATGCGCGCGGATTCCATGAGCATGTGCGCCTCGAAGCGCCGCTGATCCTCCGGAGTTGCGCGCCCACCGAGTGCGCGCGCGAAAAGCGACTCCGCGTCCTTGTCCGGCATCCGATCAGTGCGTGGCTCGATCACGGCGTGGTCAGTAGCCGTCGCCCCCATCGACTTGAAGAAAGCGCGACGCTCCTCGAGAGCGGAAATGAATGCGGCGTAGGCCGTTATTTCCCGGCCGCACACTTTTCCGAGTGTCGCGATCTCGCTCCGCCACTCTGGCGCGGCAACCCGGAACGTCGCGTCCGGCCGGAAGCAGGGCAAAACTTTTCCATTCCAGCCCGAGTTGCGGATGCGCTGGTGAGCCTCGAGGGCGTCGGTCGCCGAATCCGTCGTGACCAGCACTTCAATGTTGAATCGTTCGAAGAGCGCCCGCGGACGATACGCATCGCTGCTGAGTCGCTCGGTCAACTCGTCGTAAATGCGTGATGCAGTCGCACTGGTGAGGTGGGTGTCGACGCCGAAAACATCATACAGCTCGTAGTCGAGCCACGCCCGCGTCGGCGTTCCGCGGAACAAATAATAATTGTCGGCGAAAATCTGCCAGACTCTGCGGGGATCGACCGTCGCACGAGAACCGTCGCGCGCTGGAATTCCCAGGTCCTCGAGTGGGATGCCCTGGGAGTAGAGCATTCTATAGATGTAGTGATCCGGAGTGATCAGCAGCTCGGTCGGCTCGGGGAATGCCGAGTTCTCGGCCAGGAGCTTCGGATCGACGTGCCCGTGGGGGCATACGAGCGGTAGGCCGCGCGACTCTTCGTAGATAGCCCGTGCCGCCCGCCGAATCACGGGATCACTATCGAAAAAGCGATCGGGCTCGAGCAGACTGGAACCGGCGCCGTCGGCCGCGATTCCAAGGGCAGGGTGCCTCACCCTCTGAATATTGCTCCGCTGTGCGCCGCCGTGAACCACAAATTGATCAATTGGCATTTTGTTCGACTTAAGAACAAATTACTACAACGCTCGCCGCCACGCTAATGAGAAGGATCGACCCACAGAGCTTCGTTCGCGCTACCCGCCTGACGACCCGCCACATCAACCGGCAGATCGTGCTCAATCTCGTGCGCGAGCACCAGCCGATCTCGCGTGCCGATCTCGCGCGCAAGATGCGACTAGCCCGTGGCCGAATGACCCAGATCGTCAGCGAGTTGGTGGCCCAAGGCGAGATCTATATCGGTCCGACAATGCAGACGGCTCGTGGGCGCAGACCCGAGATGTTGTTCGTGCGCACCCGCGACCGGCTCGTGATGGCTGTCGACGTGAGGCTCAGTCGCACGTTTCTCATGCTGGGAGACTTCGCGGGGTCTCCGATTGCGCTCGAATCCTTCGAGACGGTGAGGGATCCGGCGCGATTGATCACCGAAATAGCGAGGCGAGTGCGGGCGATGCTCAAGAAGCACGACCGTGCGAAAAGCTGCGAGGGAATCGGTCTCGTCATTCCGGGAATGGTCGATCAGTCCAGCGGAAGAGTGCTCAATTCTCCACAGCTTGGTTGGAAAAACGTGGATGTGCGCGATTCTCTCTCGCGTTCAACAGGTCTGCCGGTTTACATCGAGAATGCGCCCATCGCCTGCGCGCTCGCCCGCATGTGGCTCGGTGAGCAGGGCGTCGCCGTTCCACAGAACTTCGTCTACGTAACAGTCTCTGACGGCGTCGGAACCGGCGTAGTCGTCAATGGCGAGCTCGTGCGCGGACATTCACATACCGCTGGGGAGTTCGGTCACGTTCCGATCGCGCTCGACGGTCCGGTTTGCCTCTGCGGAGCGCGCGGGTGCCTTGAGGCGTACACATCCAACATCGCGACACTCAGCCGCTACCTTGGCGTGGAGTTCTCCGCGCGCTCGGCTCACGATCTCACGCGCACGAGCGGACTCACCGTCGGTGACGTAGTAGATCGCGCAAAGCGGGGAGAGCAGCGCGCAATTCGCGCCCTCGAGGAAACGGGACGCTATCTGGGCGTCGGCTTGGCGGGGATAATCAACGTGCTCAATCCAGGCGCAATATTTATCGGTGGAGAAGTGACCGAAGCCTGGAGCATCCTCGAGCCAGCGATCCGCGCGGCGATCACGGACCGAGCGCTAACTGCGCGAGCGGCATCAACTCCGATTGCGGCAGAGCCGGCCGATTCCCATCCTCGGTTGAGAGGTGCTACCGCTCTTGTCTCGGCAAGAGCATTCGCGGCGCCAAAGATCGCTTGAGCCAGAGGCCGGGGACGACGGACCTGGACCGAGGGCTGAGGACTAACGCTCGAGGACCGAGGACTTGGGACTAACGGCATTGATAATTGCGGACTGATTGAGGACTGAGGATTGCTGACAAGTGCGAGTTTCGTATGGCGTACTAGCTCTGGAGCGCAAGCCTTTGCTTTTGAGAGCCTGCTTTTTGCTTAGAGCCATTAGCTAAGGAGCTGTGAGCGAGGACGGCTCGCAACCAGAACTCGGCCAACTGCTTCACGGCTAGGCTTTTGTCCTCGATCCTCGATCCTCAATCAGTCCGCAATTATCAATGCCGTTAGTCCTAAGTCCTCGGTCCTCCAAGTAGTGCGGTGAGGAACGACACCGGCTCCTCTTTTGCAATCTCCGGCTCTGAGAGCCTCAGGCAAAAAACAATGATCGAGGAACACACTGAAGTACCAACTCCTGATGGCGCGAGTGACGCGCTCATAGTTCGCCCGGAATCCACCGAGCCTTTGCCCGCCGTTATCAATCTCACCGACGGCCTTGGGTTCCGTCCGGCTTTTGCCGATCAATCGAAGCGCATCGCCGAGCATGGTTATGTCGTGCTGACGCCGAACATCTTCTATCGTACCACCAAGCCGCCGGTGTTCGGGTTTGAGCCCGACTTCAGCAACGAGCGGACGCGCCAACGCTTCGAAGAGCTCAAGGCGCCGCTCACTCCGGACGCAATGGCGCGTGATGGGTCCGCTTACGTCGATTTCCTCGCTCGACAACCGTACGTGAGCGACGGCCCAATGGGTGTCGTGGGCTTTTGTTTCGCGGGTCAGTTCGCTCTACGGATTGCCGCGGCTCGCCCGGATCGAATCGCAGCCGCTGCGTCGTTCCACGGGGGAGGGCTCTACAAGGAAG
>CADDZN010000163.1 GCA_902812375.1 bacterium
TGTACGTGAAGCCGAAGCGCGGGCTCAGGTGCAGACGCGATGGCGCGACACCTGTACGCACGCCGAGCGCCTGCTCGAGCGCGGGGTTCGTCGCGGGCTTTGATCCGAACCCGTCGCCCTCGAGTCTCGCCCCGTACAGAATGCTGAAGAACCGCGACGGCGCGTAGTTGTGCGCGAGCGCCGTCGCAACGTTCCAGACCTTTCCGTCGCGCGGTGGCTGCGTAAGAGTGCGCGAGAAGCTGCTGGCATGCCCCGCCGCGAAATCCTCGATCGAGTTGAACGAGTAAGTGCCGAGCCCGTTGGAGAATCCTTCCTGGCTCAGACCATCGACTCGGCCCCACAGAAGTCCCTTGAAGCGGTGGGTTCTGCCATGCGCGTTCCACTCGGTCTGATTCCCCGCCTCGAGTGTCCAGCGCGACTCCACGGTGGGAAGAAATGATCCACCACCGAGGAGCAGCGAGGTGACATCAGTGCCGTCAGTGACTCCGTCCGAGCGCACGAGCACGTTCGCGCTCGGCAATGATTGATACGGAGATGTCTCACTGCGAACGCCGCTCAACGCGACACGCGTCTCATTCAACGTGCGTCGCCCCGGCCCGACGTATTCACCGATGGTGAGTTGCGCGCCCAAGGTCCGATCGCGACGCTCGCTGGCAGCGGATGGTGCGGAGAGGGGACCAAAACCAACAGCGCCATCGTGCGTGATGCCCGCGTATGTAGTGAGCGCCCGCGTCGCCAGAGTATCGCGGGTGTCGTCGAGACGTCCGAGCCACGTTACCGCATTGTGCTGTCGATTCGTTGGCACTCCAGCCGCAGCGAGCGGCACGCCGAGCGGAGTAGCGAACGCAATCAGTCGCGCGACCGAATCTGGCGCGACGCCAGCATTGAGCAGCGCCTGTTCGTCGGCGTTGAGCAAGGACGATGGCTCGCTCAGCGAGTGGCCGAGGTCGAGCGCGACGTTGTAGGTGAGCGCGCCACGAATGAGCTCACCGTCGGCACCGACACTTCCGCGCGCGCCGCCGTTCAGCGCACCGAGTGAGCGCCCGGTAGCGTCGGTGAACTGGAGCGAGCGCGGATCGAGAGTGATGAACGCATTCCGGCGCTGGTAATTGCGATCGCCGGGCCCGAGCCGCACATCGACATTGGCGCCGGAGAATCCGCCGCGCGTGGGATCGAAGGTCGCGCCGGTGACGCGCGTCTCGGTACGCGCCGCGCGCGGTATCGCGCCAGTCGCGAGACCCATCCCATTCAGGGTATTGAGATTGGATTCGGAGCCCGAGCCAAGTATGGATGGACCGCCACCGGTCATCGTGACGTTGGACATGGTGCCGGCTATTGCGTTGAGATCACCGGCGACGGTAGGCGACACCTGGCCGTTCACTCCGTCGCGCCACTTCTCCGACGAGCCAGTCTCGGGCTGAGTTGGTCCGATTGGATTGCTGGCGCGAACGGGCTTTCGTCCTTCGACTTTCACGGCATCGAGCGTCGCGATGGCGGCGCGCGGTAGTGTGAAATTCGCGACGAGCTCGTGCTCGTCGGTCTGGCGCTGCACTCGGCGCCGCGCTGAAGCGAAGCCGCTATCGGCGACATAGACGAGGTAATCCCCGGTGCCCTTCTCGAAGCGGACCCGGTAATTACCCGCGCTATCGGTGGTGGTTTGCTGGACGAGGCGGTCGGGTCCGCGAGTGACGGTGATCGACGCTCCGCGCAAAGCGCGCGACGAATCATCGACGACGCGACCGCGGATTACATCGGCGGTGTCCTGGGCCAGGAGAGATCGGGCGGTCGAGCCAACGAACGCGAAAGCAACGATGAGGGCACTACAAAGAAAGCGATGGGGTTCGCTTACCAGATCCGAGAACGAGCGCATCGAATGGTGTACGGGTGAAAATGAGAGCCGGTTTCGCTTGGAGCGCTTCGTCGCGTCAGGCGTGACGCCAAGAAATTCGACACGGGAAGCGAAGAAATAGTTGATCAACCGACTCGAAGTGCTGGGAACCTAGCATATGCTGGAGAATTAGCAATAAGATCGCGCGCCGTTGAGTCCACGATACGGAATGGGGATCCGCTAAAGCGCCGAAACGATGATCCTTGCGGGTCTTTGCTCTCGCAAAGATTGGCGTCTGGTGACAAGTTGGTCTCATAGGCATTCTGACGCCATTCTGACGCATCTCCCGAGCTTGCGTCGAGACCGGAAGAGACTCGTGATAATACTTCGTTCGCTCGGCAGCGCGGAGATCGAAACCGCAGTAACGACTTTGACGCCCTCGCAGGAGGTTGTCTTTGCGGCTGCTTTATACATGGTTATGGAGCGCGGCAAGCGAGTGAGCCGCACTCGACTAGCCTCGTTGCTGTGGCCAAGCGTGCCCGAGAAAGCTCGCGCGCACAGACTAAGGCAAACGGTGCTCCAACTGAAGAAACTGGGAGTCCGCCTGGTCGCGGACCGCGACAACCTTCAGCTTGCGAAACAGGACGCCCGAAGCGACGCCGACGATCTGGCGCTCAATCATCCGGCCTTAAGCACTCCGCAATCTTCCCTCGAATTCCTGCCTGGTTACACGCCTCGACTCTCCGAGGAGCTCCGAGACTGGGTGGATGCAAAGCGGACCGAAGTGCATGCGGCCGCGACATCAACCCTTGTACATGATCTTGAGCGCGCACGACTTCGGGCGGATTGGACCGCGGTTGAGAAATGCGCTGCAGCGTGTCTCGCGCTCGACGCCTACAATGAAACCGCAATCCTCGCGCAGGCGGAAGCCGCGGCAATGCGGGGTGGGAAGAGGAAGGCGATGTCAATTCTTGACCAGTATATTGCCGAAGTCGGGATTCCCAGGTCAGAGCTGCAGTTGCCAGCCGCCTTACTCCGCCGAAGAGTCGTTGAAAGAATTCCGGACAGGCACACATTGTTGAATCCGGATCCGCCATTTGTAGGTCGCGAAACGGAAATCGAAACCCTCACGCGAAGGTTGGAGGAGGCGCGTCGCGGTCGCGGGTCGGCAACGTTGGTTATTGGAGAGCCAGGGATTGGAAAGAGCAGGCTCAGTGCTGAGTTGGCCCGTTTCGCAGAGCTTCAGGGGGCTCAGGTCGAGCGAGCGACCTGCAGACGGACAGACGCCGACCATCCGCTCTCGCTGTTTGTCGACATCGTACCACAGCTCAGGGAAATGCCGGGAGCCTTAGGATGTGCGCCGGAGAGCTTCGCGGTGTTAAGGCGTCTGACAGATTTCGAGGAGCAGACTCACCTTTCGCGTCGGCCCGATTCAGAGGTTTTGTTTCAGGATCTACGTACGGCTTTGTTTGATTTGATCGCATCAGTGACTGATGAGCGTTGTCTCGTTGTCGTTGTCGAAGATATACAGTGGCTGGACGTCGCTTCTGGCAAGATCCTCGGAGCGATGGTTGAACAATGTTCCACGAAGCGACTCTTGTTCCTCTTCAACTGCCGACCAGGGCGCAATACAGTTCTGGATTACATCGAGAAATCGCCACTACAGACGCTGATCCTCGGACCTCTCGATACATCAGCCAGTGTCGCACTTCTGCACTCAGTGGCGTTACGGCCCGGAGACCAGCCAGCCGCTGACTTTGTTAATTGGTGCCTGCCTGTTGCAGAAGGAAATCCATTTTTCCTACAAGAATTGGCGCATCAGTGGATCGAAACGGGGCAGCGATATGAGGTCCCGCCTTCGGTGACGAAAGTGCTCGATGAACGACTCTCTCGTCTCACACCAGAGGCGCTTCAGATTCTCCAAGCATGCGCTGTGCTGGGGGAGCATTCGACTCTCGAAAGGGTTGAATCTCTGCTAGGATACCGCGCCCACCAAGTGTTATTTGCGATAGAGGAGCTCAGCGAGGCGGCGATGCTCGCATATAGCAGTGGTAATGCGGATATTGGCGTAGATCACCTCCAGCCACGGCACGATTACTTGTCGTCAGCGGCAATGAACCGGCTGAGAGGTGCGTCGCTGTCATTCTTGCACCGCCGCGCCGCCGATATTCTCGAAAAGGCAATTTCGCAATCATCGGCGCCCGCCGCTCTTCTATGGGCGTGCGCTGGCCATCGCCATCAGGCCGGGGATCGAAAACGTGCCTTGGCTCTGCGTCTCTCCTGCGCCCAACATTTACTCGGAGTCGGATTAACCGAGGAGGCATGCCGTCGGTACAACGATTCTTTGGCATGGTGCACTTCAGACGAGGATCGCCTCAGTGTTCTGTCACCGCTGTCCGTCGCACATCAGCTCAATGGCGAGTGGGAGCTGAGCAAACAGGCACTAAGTACGTGTGTTCGCATTGCTGCCAACAGCGGCGCGGACGTACATAGCGAATTTGAGATCGCTTTATTCCAGGCTCGGGCGCGAAGTAATCCGAATTTTATGACGTTGTTAGGCGACGTCATGCCCTGCGTCAAAAGCGCAAAGGCATCGCCACAGCATCGTGTCAACGCTGCGATCATCGCACTAAAAGTCGCATCGGACGTCGGTCCGTCGAACATGCTCGACACGATTTATTATGAAGTTCAACCATTTCTGGCACTCCCTACAATAGAAGCAGTTTCCGCGCTGGAGATCGAAATCATCTATCAAACGATGAGAAGCAGCGATCCCCTCAACACAGAATTACTCGAAAGGTTTGCCGCTCTCACTCGCGAGCGCCACGGAGAGATCGCCTACTCACACGCATTGATGCTATGCGCGAGTGCGTGTCGTATTGCTAACCGAGACGATGCCGGTACAGCGTTTACTGACGCTGCCGTGGCGCACGCAATCGATCGCAAGTTAGTGGCCCGAATTCCCGTCATTAATCTTTCTCGAATCCGCGCACACGCAGCCAACGAAGACTGGAAATCAGCACGGGTAGTGCTGTCGAGTCAAACATCACACCCCATCGCGAAGGATGACGCTAACACTCGAGCCGATTGGGACTTCTTTGAGGCTCGCGTCGCATTTGAGGAAGGCGATTTAGCGCAAGCGGAGTCCGCGATGATCAGGGTAGAGGCCCTCTCGGGAGGTTTTAGTACCGGTCGTACGGCAGGTTGTCTCGCTTTGGCTGTGCGGCTTCGGGTTGCGCGCGGAGCAGGCACTGAGTTCCTTCGAACGTTGGTTGAGCGCCTCGAAAGCGCTCACCGCATCACACGCGATATTGGGCTTCAAGACTTTGAGGCGTATGCGCTCTTTGCGGGACTTGCGCGAATCGGCGACGAAGAACGTGGCTTTCTGTTACTCAACGAGTACGTTGATACTTATAGGCACTCGCGTCGCGAGCTCTCATCGGACATAAAAAGGGCCGTGAGTCGGCAGGCAGGTTCGCTAGCCTAGCCGGCAGTGTCTATAACCAGTCAGGGCTATGAGACTGCTGCGCGAAGAACAGATCCACGCTCGGGAGTTCGCTCGGCCCATTCTCCGATGGGACTTCCAGTTGGGGCGAACAACTTTGAGTACTCAGGGCTGCGCAATAGGGCGTCGCAGATCTCTGGGTCGAACTGAGTGCCTCGGAACCGCAGCAACTCCTTACGAACAGAGGCCGCGTCGAGCGCGGCGCGATAAGGGCGATCAGTAGTCATCGCGTCGATTGTATCCGCAAACATTATTATGCGTGAGCCAAGCGGAATGTCGTGACCCTTTAGTCCATCTGGGTACCCGGTACCATCCCAATTTTCGTGGTGGTGACGAATCAGTGGCACCACGTCCCTTAGCTGTGTTACTGTGCCGGCTAACTCTGCGCTCTTGACGGGGTGCGTGCGCATAATCACTTGCTCTTCAGCGCTGAGACGCCCTGGCTTGCTCAAGATTGGGCCAAATACCTCATGAATCTTGCCAACGTCGTGTAAAAGCGCTGCGGCGACTATTCGTTCGATGTCTTTATCGCGCAACCGAACTGCGCGCGCAATAATCCGTGCTTTCTCAGCTACCCGTCGAGAATGACCGGAGGTATACGGGTCGCGAGCTTCAATAGCAGCGACCATTAGCTCAAGCAATTCTCGGTTGGTCTGTTCGAGCTGCCAGTTGACCTTGTATAGCTGCCGCAAACCGAGCATCGGAACCGCGAGTACGAATGCGCCAACTACGCCGTATTCTGTGTAAATCCACACGAAGAAAAGAATTACTGGTAATGAAAGAAAATCGTAGGGCAGGGCGCCTAGAGTATTCTCTTTCCAAACTATCCATGAATTCTTGCCGTTAGCGATTCCAATGACTCCACTAACGCAAATGGAATTGCTTAAAAAGAATACCAGAAATAGCGCAAACAATGAGAGCGAGCTTGACTCACCGATGTGATGCAGGGGCTGGCCTCCAGTCGCGAGATACGCAACGATTGCCAACGCAAGGGATAGCGCATTTTGAGCGCTGTTGAATAGCGTCTTCAGAAATGTTTTTCGAGCGAGTGCTTGCGCAGCCAGGGACGCAAGGGCGACGGAAACGACACTCACCCAATGAGGAGCAATTGCTGCACTTGCCAAAACGGGGATGAAGGAGAGCGACCCGGATGCAGCCTCGCTGGCAGTGCGATATCGCAGCGCCTGGGCAAGCGTGCTGATTAGCCCAAAGGTGATGGCAGCGCGAACGGATGTGGCGGGAAACGTCGGATCGCGCAGGAAGAGCGCGAGTCCAGCGCCAATTGCAGCTACAGTAACTAGCGTGACGTATTGCTTGATCCGGCCATTCATTATGAAGAAACCCCCGCGCCCAGACTAGGTCCACTCTTGGTTATCTGGGAACAACCAGCACAACAAAGCCCTCATTTCGCGTCACCCCCCTAAAGATCAGTCGCACTCAGCATCCGCTGTCGTGCGCTACTAGGTTGGCTCCGCTCGTGTAACTAGGCTTGCCCGCTCAACTCATCTCTTAGCCGGGACGGGGGTTTTTATTTCCTTTAGGATTCGTGTTAAGGGTCCGCTGCTACAACGATCCTTTCAACTGCACCAGGTCGCATTCGACCCGCTTTCAATTTTTCGCTTCTATTCTTTCATCGGGCCGCTTCGCCCGCGACGCTTCTACTCAGGTGCCTGATCTACCCAGCGATTTGTCGCTGCCAGTACCGCCAGAGCGCTCGCTGTCTCCGCGCTCCCCTTGATCTCGCAGTTCCCTACCAACAACTGGCTGTCTCGCCCACTCCGCACCGTGACACCCACGAACACGTACTCGCGCTCGAAGGCCTCCATCACCTTCACTCCCTCCACCGCGAGCTGTCCTTCCCTGCCCTCCGCCTGCCCGATCGCGAAGACCGCCGCACGCGCGGCTA
>CADDZN010000164.1 GCA_902812375.1 bacterium
TCCAATGACTTTCACCACGAGCGAATGGCGATCGTCATCCGACATCTTTCCAATGGAGTACGCGGATATTCTGGAGCGCCATCGCGTTCTGCACGGAGAGCCGCCCTTCGAGGGAATCACCGTGAAGCCGGCCGACCTGCGACTCCAGGTAGAGCATCAGACGATGGGGAAGCTGTTGCAGCTCCGGCAGGCGGTCATGGGCGCGGGGGGCGACAGCAAGCTTCAACTCGAAGTGCTCGAGAAGAGCCTGAGTACTCTGATGGTGATATTCCGCGGCATCGTGCGGCTGCACGGCGAGGTGCCGTCGCAGGATTACGAGGCGCTCAGTAGATCGGTGGCGGAAAAGGCGGGATTCTCTCCAGAGCCGTTCGTGCGAGTAGTTCGGCACGTGCGCGGAACGGAGAAACTCCCGCGGGAGAGCGCCTCGTCAATCCTCGAGGAGTATCTCTCGGCGATGGAGCGTCTCGTTGCTTATCTGGATCAGTTTGCTCGATAGATTACATAGTGCTGCGGCGCTCACCATGTGGGTCAATCACCAACCGAGGAACGGGTAAAATGAAACGTCGAATGGTACTCGCCCTTGCACCGCTGGTAATTGCGATGGGCGGTTGCGGGTACAACCAGATCCAGCAGCTCGATGAGAACGCGGCGCAGGCGAAGCAGCAGATCTCGGTGCAGTTGCAGCGTCGGGCGGATCTGGTTCCCAATCTGGTAAATACCGTCAAGGGTTACGCGCAGCACGAGGAAGCTGTGTTCACGCAGGTGGCGCAGGCGCGAGCCGGGCTCGCGGGAGCGATTCAAACCGGCGATCCACAGCAGATGGCGACGGCCAACAATCAATTGACGGGCGCCTTGGGTCGATTGCTCGCGATCTCGGAGGCGTATCCACAACTCAAGGCCGACCAGAGTTTTCTGAGACTGCAGGACGAGCTGACCGGAACAGAGAACAGGATCGCGACGGCGAGGAACGACTATAACCAGGCGGTGCAGTCGTACAACACCTACATCCGGACCTTTCCGCAGGCGTTGACGGCGAAAGTGACAGGAGCGAAGCCGAGGACTTATTTCGAGGCGGCGCCGGGGACGGAGGTAGCGCCGACGGTGGATTTCGGCACCAATAAACCAGGCGCTTCTTCGAGCTCCACACCGACTCGCTGACGTGGCGTTGATTCTCCAGTAGAGAGGGCTCGGCGACATTCGCCGAGCCTTTTTTGCATCCTGCCGGTCGGCTGGGATGATGGACCGGCCGCTGTGTCATCGGGGGTTGATGTCTCTTGACATCAGAGGTGCGCGCCCGTAAATAGGCGACTCAACAAAATCCCGCAGAGATTCCGCTACTCTGCCGGGCTTGTCGCGCCTGTGCGGCAAGCCTCACCCATCCAATGCTGGAGACAGGCATGAAAAGAATTCGCTCGTCCGTTTTCTCACTGCTGCTGCTGGGGCTTTTCAGCGCCAGCGCCTTTGCGCAGACGCGGCGCATTACGGGTCGCGTTACCGTAGAAGGGACTGGTGAGCCTCTCGCCGCCGCGAGTGTCAATGTTGTTGGCACATCGCTGGGTACCTACACCGATGACCAGGGCCGATTCACGGTGACGGTTCCCGATGGTCCGGCGACCCTTCGGGTGCGCCGCATCGGATACTCGCAGAAGACCGTGGTGGTCCCAGCGGGAACGACTGAGTCCGACATCGCACTTGCTCGAGACGTGCTGCAGTTGGAGACCCAGATTGTCACAGGCCAGGCAACGACTGTCGAGCGAAAAAACGCGGCGACTGCGGTCGCGGTGGTAAGCTCTGAGGACCTACAGCGCGTTCCCGCACCGTCGTTAGAAAGCGCCCTCCAGGGAAAGGTCATCGGCGCTTCGATCAACATGAACAACGGTGCCCCGGGCGGCGGAGGTCAAATTCAGATACGCGGAGCGTCTTCATTGATCGGGCGGATCGATCCCCTGATCATCGTGGATGGAGTAGCGATCTCGAACGCCGTCCGCTCCAATAGACAGTCCGTCATTACCGGATCGCTCAACGCTGGCGAGGAAAACGGCACCAACCGGCTGGCTGACATCAACCCGAACGACATTGCAAGTGTCGAGGTCCTCAAGAGCGCTGCGGCTTCGGCGATCTACGGATCGCAGGCCACGAACGGTGTTGTCATCATCACCACCAAGCGTGGCAGTGAAGGGGCGCCACGATTCAACTTCACCCAGCGGGTCGGCACGAGCTCTTTGATTCGTAACAGGGGATCGAGGCATTTTGCGAACCTTTCCGATGCGCTTTCCGAAATTGGTAAAAATCCAGAAGGCATAGCGGCCGCCACGTCAGTGTGCACCGCTTCGAGTTGCCCCTACTACGACTACATCGGCGAGCTGTACGGTCGGAAGGACCCGTCCTACGAGTCGGTGATGTCACTCTCTGGCGGGGTGGGCAGCACGCGCTATTACGCCTCGGGTTCGGACAAGCAGGAGGCAGGCATCGCGCTGAACACTGGCGCCAGACGCCAGTCGCTGCGCGCCAACATCGATCAAAATGTTGGGCAGCGGGTGACGATCAGTCTCGGGTCCAACCTCCTCCGCTCCTTTTCGCAGCGTGGTATTGGCAATAACGACAACGCATTTTCGTCGCCGCTTTATGGATTCGCTTACACCCCCGCGATACTGGATCTCCGACAAAAAGACGCGACGGGTCAATACGTTCTCAATCCCTTTGCGGGCGGTGGAACGCTGGGCGGATCGAACCCGTTCCAGACGTTCGACCTGATGACCAACAATGAAGACGTCTACCGCCTGATTTTTTCTGGACGCGCGAACTGGGCGGCTTATGTGGGGGAGAGAAGCAGTCTGAACTTCAACGTGTCGGGCGGCGCGGATCGCTATAGCGACGAGAATTATCTCCGTGCTCCCCAGGACCTTCAATTTCAACGTCCGGGCACGACTCAGGGCGGAACGTTCCCTGGCGCGATCATTCAAGGGAATGGCACCGAACGGCTCACCAACGTAAACGCTAGTGCGGTTTACGTTTTCACCCCTGGCAGTTGGCTTTCCGCAACAACGTCTGCCGGTGTTCAACTCCAGGATCGCGCGTACAACGACTACAATTTGATTGGTCGCGGACTCGGACCACAACAATTCGTCGCTGCAGGAGCGCAGAACATCAGCATCACCGATCGACAGGAGAAGTCACGTACCCAAGCTGGGTACGGACAAGAAGACCTGTTGATGTTTGGCGAGAGACTTTATTTGTCCGGCGCCCTTCGCGGCGAGAGGGCGAGCCTCAATGGCGATCCGAATAAGACGTACTATTACCCGCGCGCATCCGCATCCTACCGCTTTGGTTCGCCCCTGCGCTTTGTGAACGAGCTGAAGGTCCGCACCTCCTACGGTGTCTCGGGAAATCAGCCTGGATACGGCGACCGCTTCCTCGCCTTGACTAGTTACGGACTCATTGACGGACAAGCCGCATATGGACTTCCAGGGACCATTGGTAATCCGCTTATCAAGCCAGAGCGGCTGAACGAATTCGAGGTTGGATTGGATGCAGCCTTTCTCGGAGGTCGCGCTCAACTCGAAGCCACCCGTTACAATCGCAAGCTGACCGACCTGCTGGTGCGGCCGCAACTGGCACCTTCCACGGGTATCAACGCGACCGTAGTGAATGGTGGAGAAATGACAACGAAGGGCTATGAGTTTGGTCTTACGCTGGTGCCGGTGCAGCGCAACAACCTGAACTGGACCTCGCGGACCACGTGGTTTCAAAGCCGCGCAGACATCACGAGCTTCCCTCCAGGTGTACAGCCTTTCACAACGGGCACCGCAGCGGGCGGGTTTGGAAATGCCTACGGCCGTCTCCGCTTTGCGCCTGGCCACACGGTTACCACAATCTGGGGCAACAAGATTGTGAACGGGAAAACCGTCGGTAACCAGCCGCTCGCAGACGCGAACCCGAAGTATGTCATGAGCTTCGGTAACGATTTCACCTTCAAATCACTGAACTTCAACGTGCTCGTCGATTATCGCAGGGGTGGGACAATCTCCAACATGACCCTGAACCTGTATGACGAAGGCGCGAATACCTGGGACTATGACAAGCCATCTCCTGACCCAACGGTGGGCGCTACGCTTGGCGAGTACCGCTACAATTCCTGGGGAGGCGGTAAGAACACGGCGGCGTATCTAGTGGACGGATCGTTCACCAAAGTCCGCGAGGTGAACCTCTCCTATGATCTGCCGGCGCGGATGGTTTCGCGGATTCGCGGGGCGCAGAGCGGCAAGCTCAGTCTCTCGGGTCGCAATCTCTTCATCATTTCTCCCTACAACGGCTTTGATCCAGAGGTCAACAACGGAGGAAACTTCGTTGCGCGATTCGTGGATCTCGCTCCGTTCCCACCGAGCCGCAGCTTCTGGCTGTCGCTCGATCTGGGATTCTAAGATGACACTTCAAAAAAAATCAATCGCAAAGGCCTTCGGGCCTGGGAGACATATAATGACCCGCCGCCACCTTTGGCACGGTGCTTCAGGATTGTTACTTGCCGCAGTCGTAGGCTGCAGCGCGGACAAGCTCACGATACCAAACTACAACCAGCCAACCACCGAGGGTGTCAGCAAGGACATCAACGGAGTAAAGCTGTTGGTAGCGGGGATTCTCGATGGTACCAGAGACGCGATGGCAGGAATGAATCGCGACTTCGGGGTGTTCGGTCGAGAGACGTACAACTACTTCGCGACTGACGGACGATTTATCTCCAACTACCTGGTTGGAATTCCGGGGCCGCAACGTCTTGACCCGGCGGGATTCGCTGTAGGCAACTGGACGGGACGATATCAGAATCAGCGCAATACCGTGCAGCTCATCGAAGTCACAAAGGCGACGGGCCTGACCGACGCTCAGAAATCGGCCGTGTATGGTTTCGCGAAGACCTTCCGCGCTCTTGAGCTGACGTATGTCATTCTCGGTCGGGATACACTTGGAGCGCCAGTAGACATTCCGAGCGATCCGAACAGCCCGGCCCCATTTGTCTCGCGCGATTCCGTTTACAGCTTTATCTCGGCCACGCTTGATGACGCCGCGAAAGATCTTCAGGCGGGGGGCAGCGAGTTTCCGTTCACCCTTACCACAGGCTTTGCGGGATTCGATACTCCTGCGGGCTTTCTGAAATTCAACCGTGCAATTGCCGCGCGAGTTCTTGCTTATCGCGGTTCTCTTGGCTGCGGCGCTCCCTGTTACACCGCTGCGCTCACTGCTCTTAGTGGCAGCTTCGTGTCACCAGTGGGCGGAGCAACATCTCTTGATGATCTCAACAGAGGGGTCTATAACGTTTATTCGACGGCGGCTGGCGACACCCCGAACTCGAACAGCTTCGCGCAGGACAACTATATCTTTGCCCACGCGAGCATAGAAACCGACGCTCAGTCCGGCCCATCGGGAATCGATGCGCGCTACACTCGGAAGGTCACCACCAATCCGCCGGTCTCGCCACCGCAGAACCTGAACATTCCGGCCACGCACCACTTCATCATTTATCCGACGCCGAGCTCACCCGCGCCCATTATCAGGAACGAGGAGTTGATGCTCATTCGCGCCGAGGCGAACATCTTCCTGAATAATTTCGGGGCGGCCATGCAGGACATCAACAACATCCGCGCAGTGTCGGGTGGACTGGGTCCGGTGGCCTTCGCCACACAGGCAGCCGGTTTGACGGCTCTGCTTTACGAGAGACGCTACTCCCTTTTGTTCGAGGGACAGCGGTGGATCGATTACCGTCGCTTCGGAATACTCAACCAGCTACCGCTCGATCAGCCAGGCCAGTTCGTGGCGAAGGTGATGCCGATCCCGCAGGCGGAGTGCGATGCGCGCGTTACCAAACCCACCGGTTGCACCTGATAAGCTCGGCGAGGACGTTTCAGAAGGTCTGAATGATCAACGGGCCGTCCTTTTGGACGGCCCGTTGCCTTTTTTCGCTGCGGTGTGGTATATGCGACAGGACAACCAAGACATCGATGGAGGTACTCATGGGTGGCCCGCGCTGGCTCCTTCTAGTCGGCTTCGGCGCACTGTCCGCGTGTAGTGTTCCGCGGGTATCGTCCGGCCGAAATCACGATTCTCAGCTCATCACCGAGGAAGAGGTCATTGCGTCGGCGGGTACGACAGCGTACGAGGTGATTCATAACCTGAGGCCAAACTTCTTGAGCTATCGGGGCGAGACAAGTTTCGACAAGCGCAGCTCAAGACCGTACCCGAACGTCTATGTCGATGACCAACCCTTTGGCACCGTTGCCATACTTCAGAGCATTCCTAGCTCGGATGTCTCGACGATCAGGCTTTACAGGTCCTGGGAAGCAACGACGAAGTACGGTTCGGGAAACGCTGGAGGAGTCATCGCAATTAGTACGAGGCGGTAGCTAGCATCTCTGCGACCTGACGCCTCTGAGACCTCGCTCCTATCCCGGCTTGGGAACGCGCCTCGCGCCCAAATTTCCTGAGTTCCGACAAGCGCGGTAAAAATCCACCTGAAGGCGACGGGATCCGTCTCCCTTGCCTCAGCCCGGACCCCATCATACGTTGTTTTCCTCTCCCTTTACGGCGCGAAATCGCCGCCTCTCACACTCGACGAGGAGTTTGAGTATGGATCGACAGTCGTACGTCCCCGCAACCGCACGCTATCGTGCGAGTCGAAACACGAGAACATTTCTGAAACCGTTCGCGCTAGTGCTGGCGCTTGGAGCGCTCTTGCTCGCTCCAGTTGCCGCAGCGCGAGCACAAACTGGAACGATCTCCGGCGTCGTCCTCGACCGCGGTCAGGCACCACTTCCGAACGCGCAGGTGACTGTCCAGGGAACGCGCCTCGGTACGCAGACGGACGCGAACGGTCGCTTTCGAATTGCCGGCGTTCCCGGCACCTCCGCCGTACTCGAGATCCGTCGGCTCGGCTACAAGATGGCAACGACCACTGCGACCGTCGGCACGGAAACGCGAGTGAGTCTCGATCCCGCGAGCATTAACCTCGACGCCGTCGTTGTCACCGGACAACCCGGCAGCACCGCGAAGCGTACACTCGGCGTCGATATCGCGCAGATCGATGCGTCGGAAGTGACCTCAAAGGCGCCTATCAATAACGTGCAGAATCTTATCAATGGACGCGCGCCGGGCGTAACGATTCTTCAGAACTCCGGAGTGATCGGGTCTGGAGCGACAGTGAGAATTCGTGGCGTCTCGAGCTTCTCGCTGTCGAACCAGCCACTCATCT